>NHHF01000129.1 GCA_002171155.1 Betaproteobacteria bacterium TMED156 | reverse complement strand
TCATGAAATACATGAACTTACAAATTTATGAAGGGGTTAATTTTGCGGGTGAAACTTTTACCAAAATGTCGCCAGAAAAATTTTTTTATACAATGAGAACACTTGTTAAATATAAAGATGACCCCATTAATACTGAGTTGTTAATGAGTCCCGAAACTTTTGTTAACAATAATTATTGGGGTGTTCCTTTTACAGGTGATTGTGATGACTTTGTAATATTTTCAACAGCATATTTTATAGCATATAATATCCCCTGTAAAATAGTTTTAGCAGGCCGAACCAAAAAAGCCCCTGTTCATATATATAATTTAGTTTTAGATAATAAAAAAGGAAAATTTGTTCCTTTTGATTTAACTAACCCTTTTTATAATTATGAAAGGGATGAGTACAAATATTTTCAAAAATTAAAAATAAATGAGTAGTTTAATGTTAAGAGAAAACAACAATTCGCCAAACATGGAAAATTATATTCCTTTACCATATCAAGGCGGTGTAAGATATTATCGTGAAGATGTCTTTGACAATATGTCTAACGAGGCTTTTAATCAAATTTTAAATAATGCTTTACCCTATGAAAGCGGGCCAATGATGTCAGAAAATGGAGAAAGTCGAAGAGCTAGGAGAAGGGCCAGAAGGGATGAAAGGAGAGGCGCAAAGGCGCAAAAAAAATCAGACCGCAGACAAGCCAGAGCAGACAGGCAAACAGCCAGACAAGACAGCAAACTTGCAAGAGTTGAAGCAAAACAAGAAGGCAGAAGTGAAAGAGCAAGAGTCCGAGGTGAAAATATTGCGGGCTTAGTTGATGCGGGTGGCCGTTTAATTTCTGGTGATATGAGTGGGGGCAATATTTCTTTTGGTCCAGAAGGTGTACAAGCAGAGGGAAATATAGGAGTTGGTTCTGATGCAAATTTTATAACAGCAGATTCTTTAATTTCTGGTGTCCCAAATTATATTCTTTTAGGGGGTGCAGGGTTAGGCATTTACTTATTAACTAGAAAAAAATAATTATGAATAATATTATGAAAGTTGTTTTACCTATTGCGGGGGCGGGTGCAGGTTATTTGGCAACAGCAAAAAAAGATAAAAAAACTCAAAATGCTTTAATCGGTGCAGGTGTTGGACTTGCTTTAACGTTTTTAATAAACCCTCCAAATAAGGAAAGACAAATTTCAATTGTAACAACACCAAATCAAACAGGCGGTAAAGGTCGAGGTGGAAGAATTATTGACCTAGTTGGTCAACTATTACAAGCCAGGCGAGATAAAAAAAATAATGAAAATTCAAGCGGTGGACCGCCTTTAGTAGGCACAACGACAATGGATAATTTTACTTTTGATAGTATTGATAATGCGGGTAGTAGTTTTGACACTTCGCAGTTTGGCTCAGACCCTTTCGGGGTTGGTGGGCTTGATGTACCGAGTATTAATTTACCCTAAAAAAAGATCGTGGCAACAAATAACCAAATATTGAGCAAAGTCAGATTAATTGAGCGGTTAATGGGTATTAAAAAACCTGTTGAATATACTGTAATGACTAAGTCGGGAAAGTATGCGGTTTTTACACCCACAAAACAATTAACAAAATTTGAAACTAAGACTAATTTATATAATGTTTTAGATGCCTATGTTAAAGGCATGGAAGATTATAAAAACAGAGTTAAAATAAAAAGAACTTATAAAGGAAAAGGTTAAAAAAGGTTACCTAAAAAACCTATAAATTTTAAAATTAAAAATATGGCTAGAATGCTATCAGGAACTAGAAAAGGGCAAAGAAGAAAAACAGCCCGCAGGGCTTATGTGAAACCCGCAACTAGAAGAAGAAGAAGAACAAAAAAAAGTATGTTGTCGGAATTATTTAACCCCAGAACCACAGAAGCAAGCGCAAAGCAAATTTTTAGCGGTGCGGTTGGTGGTGTTGGTGCTATGCTTTTAAATAAAGTATTAAGCGACAGATTAAATGAAACTCAAAAAGGTGCTTACATGATGTTGGGCGGTTTTTTAACAGCTTCATTATTTAAACAAGGTTATGCAGGTGCGGGTATGTCTGCAATTGGTATTAATAAAATTTTTGAAGAAAATGAATTGCTTTCAGAAAATTATTCTAATGTAGATATGTCTCAACCTTTGTTTTTAGATGAGGCCCATTTGAGCGGACATGGAATGATGTCAGACAACCATTATTTAGCAGATGATATGATGCTAGCAGATGACATGATGCTAGCCAATGAACCTATGAATTATAACGTGGGATATTTTCCCGATTTTGGTGGTCCAATGAATTAAAATAATAATAATAATAAAATAAAATAAAATGAGAGAAATGACTAGGGGAATGGTTACCCCACAAATGAAAGGTATAGGCGTAAATGATAGATTCGGCAATACTAGTATTCGTAAACAACAGGGAACAAGTAGAGAAATTTTTGATTCAATACTTGTAACACAAGCAGAAAGGCAACAAGGTTTTACAATCAGATTTTTTGAAGATGTACAAAGCCGAAGTTTTCCATTAACTAATCTAGATAATACTAATCAATTAACAGTTGGAGAAACTTTAATAACTGAAAATTATTATATTGCCAGAGCAAATGTTGTTGAAGGTGTTACTGAGAAATTTGGGGTACTTGATGAATTTGAAAAACAAGGTATTTTGTCTTTTG
Source organism: Betaproteobacteria bacterium TMED156 (assembly GCA_002171155.1). The sequence goes on along the minus strand of NHHF01000129.1, from coordinate 7,533 downwards.
AGTTAGCAAATTCAATTACAATTCAAAGAATACCAACTTTGAGCAGTGTGGGTGAATTCAACGTTAATGGACAATTTGAAAATTACGGAGTTTATAATTTTTATACCCAAGTAGTTATACCGCCTTTATTAAACTTTGTTTTTATCTTTAGAGTACCGCCAAATGCATCCGCTTCGGGTGATACATTGTACAGGTTTAATGTAGCAGGTGTTGGTTCTTTAATTGCACCAAGAACGACCTTTTAATAATTTATAAAATTTAGTGTTATGATGAAAAGAAATAGGCCCGCTAACATGGGGGCGCAAGTTAACACCCCGCCCTACATGGGGTGGCAAGAGGGATTGACACAAGCACAAGTACAGCAATTTATTAAAAACCAAAAAAGAATAAAAGGTTTTTCAATTTCAGTGCCAACAGGCGGTAGCACAACAAATTTAGAGTTGTCTGGTACAGCAAGATTATTTGTTGGTTTTGCAATTCAGCCACTTGTTAAAGCTACTTTTGATGATTTAGATGACTATCCGAATGAGGTTCAGTTAACAATTAATAATGAAATAATTATTGATAAGACACACCCTATATTTTTTGGACCAGATTATATGACTGAGGAATATTACCAATTAATTAGACCTTTAAGCGGTCAAGATACTTTAACTTTAGTTTTTGGTAATACAGCAGCAGCAACAACCATGGGTTTAGTTGTATATTATATATGATTACGCCATTATTAGAAAAAGCGGTTTTATCTGGTAAAGGAACTTTTAAAACTTTTAATGCAGGGGGGATGGGTAAAAATGTTTTGCCTGTTCCAAATGATAGGTTTTTTATTATTACAAAAATTATTAGTTACCCTCATTACCCCGTAAATGTTGAACAGAGTGAAAGTGATGAGTTTTTAAAACGTTCAGTTTATCAAATCAATATTAATAGCGGTCAAAGGCAATTTCATTACGCCATGAGAAATGCTTTTAACCAAAATTATAACCCTACAGGCGATAATTACCAATTAGCGGGTTTTGGTCCCCCTGTTATTATCGATACATATTTAGTATGTCAACAAGATATTGATATAACTTTTGTTAATCCTGCAACTTTTGGACTAACAACACCTGCGGGTGCTGTTGGTGTTACAGATGCTCGAAGCAGTGGAACTCCCCCGCTTCAAGGTTATGGAAAAGAGGGTCAAGTCGGTGGTTCTGGTCCTAACCTGTCAGCCGATTTAGTAAGACAAGCAGATTACAACCCCGCAATTTTTATAAGACAAAACGAGTTTGAAAACACAGGTTTAGTTCAAGGTAATAGAGTTTATAATGAATACCGAGTCGGTGCGGATGATGTTACAAGATATGTAACAGGCGGTATTAGTGCCAACACTTTATTAAATGAAAATTTTCAATATCCTTTAGTTAATTTAAATTATGTTGATGTCTTTGGTTTGCCGACTGATTTACAATAATAAAAAGGAGAAATAAATTTAATTAAAAAACCCTTTATATGATATAGGGGTAAAGTTGTCAAATTTGACAACCTTAAAAGGACATAAAATGAATGCAATTACACTAGCAGAATTCAAAAATATTAATGATAATGAGTCCTATAAACATTTAGGACTTTTCAAATCAAATGGGGACTCGATAGTAAGATTTAATTCAAATTCTGTAACGCCTCAATCCAGACTAGAAATGATAGAAAAAAGATTATCAAGCCCTATGATGACAGAACAAGTTTATTTAATTAAAGGAAAATTTAACACACAAAAAGACAGCATTACAGATGATTATTATATAATAAATCCGCAAAAAGAAAACCAAACAATGTCAGAAAATTTTGAAATACAACAGCCAGAAGTTAACGGAAATAAAGTTTATTCACTAAAAGAAGGTATTGACATAAATACAAAGTTGATAAAATGTGAGTTAGAAAATGTTTATCTAAAAGAAAAAATAGAAAAACTAGAAGAAAATATTAAACTTTTAGAAAGTGAAATTGATGAACTAGAAAATGAAACTTTATCTGAAGATAAACCACTAGAAAATTCAATTACCTCATGGTTAAGTGAAATGTCTAAAATTGCAGTGCCTATAATGGATAAATATTTTGATTTACAAGAAAGAAAACTTAATCAAACAACACTAGCAGAAGCCCCCGAACCACTAGAAAGCAATATTAATACTGATTCTGTTAATTTACTTGATGAACGTGTAAAAGCATTTATTATTAATCAAGAACCAGAAACAAGCGAAACTCTAAGAACGTATTATAATACGGCTGTTCAAAGTGGAAATTTTGACACTTTTTTTACAATGACAGAAAGTTATAATTCGGAATTATATAATAATTTGAATAACTATTTGAATTCATGAGTTTTTTTAAAATAGACAAAGAAAATATTGTGATGAAAGAGCAATTAAAAAATTGTAACAATCTAAACGACATTATAAAAGTTGTAAATAAATTTTATGACCTTGACCAGAAATTAGGAACTGTTTCTGAAACTGTTGTTAAGTCTGCAATTCAAAATGTAATAAACACTTGTAGAATTAAAGAACGAAAAAAACATTTTTAATGTATGGCTTTAACCAATTTTCAAAAAAACATATTAACGTTTGCGGGGTTGGGTGCTGTTGGTTTTGGAGTTTATTACTATATAAAACGAAGGGGCGACAATAAGCCCCCATTACCTATTTTAAATATAGGTCAAAAAAGAATGCAACAAGTTTACGATTATTTTAATGGACTAGGTTATTATTTTTCGTTAGATAATTCTGAGGCCATAGCGATTGCAAGTACATTAAAACAATTAACGCCTAATCAATTAATGGAAGCTAATAGTTATTATATAACAGAATATAGTCCGATCACGGGAATTACTTTATTATCTGACTGGTTAGATGACCAATATTATACTTTAGGCATATTTGATGACCCGTTACAAAGTACAATTGATTATTTAAAAAATAAAGGTTTATGAGTCCACAAGAATTAGCATTAATTGATAAAGCATTACAATATAAACTAGCAAGAGGTGAGCAGAAAGGCAACAGAAGGGCCAAATTTTGGCAAAGAATACAGCAAAACAGACTTGACAAAACTAGATTAAGACAACAAGGAGACCAAATAAACAAACTTATTTTAATTGGTGGAGTTTTAGCAGTTGCATATTTAGTAACACAAAAAAAATGAAGTCTTTAAGGTACCCTGTAAAAGATTTTTACATTCCAACGACACAAGGTGCTATGTATGGATATAGAATTCATCCTATTACAGGCGCATATTCGTTCCATAATGGTTTAGATATTGCTGTCCCATGCGATACACCGATTCATGCACAAGCAAACGGAACTATTTCCGATATATATTATAATGATATTGGGGGTTTACAATTAAAAATTAAATATAAAAATGGTTTAACTTCTGGTTTTGCTCATCTTAACAGTACCTATGCAGGAATAGGACAGAAAGTTTATGAAGGTGAAATAATTGCTTTTAGTGGTGGCGACCCAAACAACCCAAACGCAGGCCGTTCAACTGGTTGTCATATACATTACACCCTTAGAAACGACAAAGGAAATATAATTGACCCCTCTACTATTAATTATAAACCATTTAAAGGTGATACGGCCTTAGCTAGTTTTCCATTTATACCTTTTAAAAGTCCTTTAACTAGTGTTTTAGTTATTGGTGGCGGTCTTTTACTATCTTTTATTATCGGAAAACGTAAAAATTAACACAAGATTTCTGGTTAATCAAATGCCCCTGTTTTTATTGGGGCTTTTTTTATGCCTTACAAATTAGTAAGGTATTAAAACACTCACGTGAGACTCACCTACAAATTAGTAAGGCTTACAGTAAGCCTAATTTTTCAATATTTTTATATTGTTTTAACACTATTTTATACCTTTTTTTAGCCATTTTTTGCGATTATTTTACGATTATTTCGCATTAATTTATAAAAAAACCCCTATGTTATAACAGGGGTTTCTTGTAAAATTAACACAAGATTACAGCAGATTTAAGCCGTTTTCTATAAGATTTGACTAAAATACACTAAATTTTTATTATATTAGTTGACAATTAACACAAGAGCGTAAAAAACTCTAATTTTTAGCTAAAATTTTTAAAAAACTCATTAATTTGAGGGTGTAGAGGTATGTATTAACGAAATATTGTATAACAGCATACAATAGTATATACAATATGACATACAAAACAATGAATTTTAAAAAAATTCTCTTAAATACAGAAGCGTAAACACCTTTTTAAGTTTTATTGAGTATATAAAAATTTTAGCAAAAATGTTTTAGATGCTCTATAAAACGTAAAAACATGATTACTGAAATAAAAGAACACTTTAAAAAATATGCTGGTGATTCAGAAAATAGAAATTGGCCAGAATACTATCCAAAAGAACTGAATGTTAAAAATGATTATAATGCTCTACAATTAATGAGCTTTAAAAACATTGATAATGCTGAAATTTTGGAATATCAAAGAAACACAAGAGAGTATAAAAAAACTCAATCTGAATACGATTATAAAAAACCAAAAGTAGCTAGATTTAAACTATATTTTAGATGCCCTTTTTATAAACATACCTTTTACAGTTATGATAATTATAGGTCCAAAGGTGGTAACATAATAATAAATGAGTATAAAGCATTAATACAATTAACAAAATTAGCTGTAGAACTTAATTTTAAATTTGGTAAAGATGCAGAATGTTTATTTTTTATGTGTTTAAACCATGATAAAGTAACTTTTGATTTTAGCAATCATAATGAGTTATGCCAAATTATTACAAAAGAAAATAAATTAATTAGAAATTCATCTTTAGAATTTAAAACTTTAAATAATAATGAATTACACCAATTCGTTAATGTCAAAAATTATAAAAGAGAATTTTTAAAATAATTTTTTAATTTTTTTTACTAAATTAGTGGGGCTTTATAGCCCCTTTTTTGTATGCAGATTTAAAATATAAAGATATTAATCAAGTCATGAAATACATGAACTTACAAATTTATGAAGGGGTTAATTTTGCGGGTGAAACTTTTACCAAAATGTCGCCAGAAAAATTTTTTTATACAATGAGAACACTTGTTAAATATAAAGATGACCCCATTAATACTGAGTTGTTAATGAGTCCCGAAACTTTTGTTAACAATAATTATTGGGGTGTTCCTTTTACAGGTGATTGTGATGACTTTGTAATATTTTCAACAGCATATTTTATAGCATATAATATCCCCTGTAAAATAGTTTTAGCAGGCCGAACCAAAAAAGCCCCTGTTCATATATATAATTTAGTTTTAGATAATAAAAAAGGAAAATTTGTTCCTTTTGATTTAACTAACCCTTTTTATAATTATGAAAGGGATGAGTACAAATATTTTCAAAAATTAAAAATAAATGAGTAGTTTAATGTTAAGAGAAAACAACAATTCGCCAAACATGGAAAATTATATTCCTTTACCATATCAAGGCGGTGTAAGATATTATCGTGAAGATGTCTTTGACAATATGTCTAACGAGGCTTTTAATCAAATTTTAAATAATGCTTTACCCTATGAAAGCGGGCCAATGATGTCAGAAAATGGAGAAAGTCGAAGAGCTAGGAGAAGGGCCAGAAGGGATGAAAGGAGAGGCGCAAAGGCGCAAAAAAAATCAGACCGCAGACAAGCCAGAGCAGACAGGCAAACAGCCAGACAAGACAGCAAACTTGCAAGAGTTGAAGCAAAACAAGAAGGCAGAAGTGAAAGAGCAAGAGTCCGAGGTGAAAATATTGCGGGCTTAGTTGATGCGGGTGGCCGTTTAATTTCTGGTGATATGAGTGGGGGCAATATTTCTTTTGGTCCAGAAGGTGTACAAGCAGAGGGAAATATAGGAGTTGGTTCTGATGCAAATTTTATAACAGCAGATTCTTTAATTTCTGGTGTCCCAAATTATATTCTTTTAGGGGGTGCAGGGTTAGGCATTTACTTATTAACTAGAAAAAAATAATTATGAATAATATTATGAAAGTTGTTTTACCTATTGCGGGGGCGGGTGCAGGTTATTTGGCAACAGCAAAAAAAGATAAAAAAACTCAAAATGCTTTAATCGGTGCAGGTGTTGGACTTGCTTTAACGTTTTTAATAAACCCTCCAAAAAAAGAAAGACAAATTTCAGTTATTACAACACCCAATCAAACAGGCGGTAAAGGTCGAGGTGGAAGAATTATTGACCTAGTTGGTCAACTATTACAAGCTAGGCGAGATAAAAAAAATAATGAAAATTCAAGCGGTGGACCGCCTTTAGTAGGCACAACGACAATGGATAATTTTACTTTTGATAGTATTGATAATGCGGGTAGTAGTTTTGACACTTCGCAGTTTGGCTCAGACCCTTTCGGGGTTGGTGGGCTTGATGTACCGAGTATTAATTTACCCTAAAAAAAGATCGTGGCAACAAATAACCAAATATTGAGCAAAGTCAGATTAATTGAGCGGTTAATGGGTATTAAAAAACCTGTTGAATATACTGTAATGACTAAGTCGGGAAAGTATGCGGTTTTTACACCCACAAAACAATTAACAAAATTTGAAACTAAGACTAATTTATATAATGTTTTAGATGCCTATGTTAAAGGCATGGAAGATTATAAAAACAGAGTTAAAATAAAAAGAACTTATAAAGGAAAAGGTTAAAAAAGGTTACCTAAAAAACCTATAAATTTTAAAATTAAAAATATGGCTAGAATGCTATCAGGAACTAGAAAAGGGCAAAGAAGAAAAACAGCCCGCAGGGCTTATGTGAAACCCGCAACTAGAAGAAGAAGAAGAACAAAAAAAAGTATGTTGTCGGAATTATTTAACCCCAGAACCACAGAAGCAAGCGCAAAGCAAATTTTTAGCGGTGCGGTTGGTGGTGTTGGTGCTATGCTTTTAAATAAAGTATTAAGCGACAGATTAAATGAAACTCAAAAAGGTGCTTACATGATGTTGGGCGGTTTTTTAACAGCTTCATTATTTAAACAAGGTTATGCAGGTGCGGGTATGTCTGCAATTGGTATTAATAAAATTTTTGAAGAAAATGAATTGCTTTCAGAAAATTATTCTAATGTAGATATGTCTCAACCTTTGTTTTTAGATGAGGCCCATTTGAGCGAACATGGAATGATGTCAGACAACCATTATTTAGCAGATGATATGATGCTAGCAGATGACATGATGCTAGCCAATGAACCTATGAATTATAACGTGGGATATTTTCCCGATTTTGGTGGTCCAATGAATTAAAATAATAATAATAATAAAATAAAATAAAATGAGAGAAATGACTAGGGGAATGGTTACCCCACAAATGAAAGGTATAGGCGTAAATGATAGATTCGGCAATACTAGTATTCGTAAACAACAGGGAACAAGTAGAGAAATTTTTGATTCAATACTTGTAACACAAGCAGAAAGGCAACAAGGATGTCAGCAAGGCGGGGTTGGCCAAAAAATTTCGGCCATTTCCTCAATACCGCCAAGCTCCCAGTCCGCAACGCGA
>NHHF01000128.1 GCA_002171155.1 Betaproteobacteria bacterium TMED156 | reverse complement strand
CTGCCGTTCGACTTGCATGTGTAAGGCATGCCGCTAGCGTTCAATCTGAGCCAGGATCAAACTCTTCAGTTTAATCTATTAATTTCTATACTCAAAATAAGACGTTAATTAGAGATAATTTATCTCGCAAAAACATTACAAATTAGTGGGCATAGATAGTATTGCTGTGCAATATCACCAAAATGCCCACACTTATCGGCTGTAAATTTTTAAAGATCGAATTTCCTTACGGAACCTTGAATACTATTACGCGACTGTAACTTTGTCAATATTTCTAAACAAAATCGCTAATCAAAGTTTTTAAAGCTTCTCCTGGCGATTTTGCTGAAATTAGTGATTCTCCAATTAGAAAAGAGTTGATGTTGTGTTTCATAAGGTGACGGATATTCTCAGATGATGAAATACCACTCTCAGATATGATTAGCCTATTTTTTGGGATGTAAGAGTTTAGTCTGATAGAAGTATCAATGTCGACTTTAAATGTGTTTAGATCTCTATTGTTCACACCGATCAATCGGGATTTGCAAGAAAGAGCCAATTCGACTTCAGACTCGTCATGGACCTCAATTAAAACGTCCATTCCCAATGATAAAGCTTGGTCTTCCAACTCAATCATTAAACTAGGAGTTAGAGCTGCTACTATTAATAAAATGCAGTCTGCACCGGAGGCTCTAGATTGAAGAATTTGATAAGGATCAATGATAAAATCTTTTCTTAGTATGGGTATGGTGCAATTTTTTTTGACAGAAATCATATCCTCAATGCAACCACCAAAAAAATTTTTATCAGTCAATACAGAAATACAAGAGGCTCCTGCAATCTGATACGCAATAGCTATCTCAGAGGGTACAAAATTATCCCTTAAAATACCTTTACTAGGACTCTTTTTTTTAACTTCGGCTATTACTCCAGGGTGTTTCTTATTCTTAGCGTTTTGCAGACTTTGATAAAAAGATTTAATACTAAACATAGAGCAATCATTCTCATAGGAGTGCATACTTCGTTTTTTTTTATGCATCTCTACTTCCAAAATCTTGGATGCAATGATCTCTTTTAATATTCCGTTCAAATTTTTCCTACTTAGACGAAGTAAAATGGACAAATTTTTCAAGTGACACTCTCGCAGCACCAGATTTAATTGTATCAAATGCTTTAAAGATTCCATCTCTTAACGTGGGTGCAACCCCACCAACATACAGTGCTGCCCCTGCATTGACAGCAACAATATCACGAGCATTTCCTGGCACATCTGTTAATGCTTCGAGAACTAACTTTTTACTATCTTCAATGTTTTGAGTTTTAATTGATTCAAAAAAATCTACACCATATGAATTTTTTAGTCCCATGTTTTCTGGGTTGATTAATCCCTCAGTAATTTGGTTTTTTTTTAATTCAGCAAAATATGTATTTCCAACTAAAGAGATTTCATCAAGACCATTTTCTCCATGTACTAGCAAAACATGCTCTGCACCTAAAATGCGTAAAACTTCTGCCAACGGTTTTAGTAGCTTTTTGTCAAACACACCCATGAGTTGCCTTTTGGCTCTTGCAGGATTGGTTAATGGTCCAAGTATATTAAATATCGTTCTTACACCTAAATCACGTCTAATAGGAGCAACATTCTTCATGGCTGTATGATGATTTGGCGCAAACATAAATCCAATTCCTGTCTTCTCGATACAATCTCGAACATCATCAGACTTAAGATTAATATTTACACCCAATCCTTCAAGCAAATCAGCACTGCCTGTGCTGGATGAAACAGCTCTCCCCCCGTGTTTTGCAACCTTTATACCAGAAGCTGCTACTACAAACATTGCTGCCGTTGAAATATTAAAAGTATTGGCACCATCTCCCCCTGTACCACACAAATCTACTATTTCTTTATCACCTAAATCAACCCCAGAAACTAATTCTCTCATCACATCAACTGCACCAGTTATTTCCTCAACTGTTTCGCCTTTAACTCTTAATGCAAGAATGACTGCAGCCACCTGAGCAACCGATAGTTCGTTCAACATTATTTTCTTAATAATTGAACGAGTTTCAGATCTTGATAGATGTTTTTTTTCCACTAATTTGTTGAGTGCTTCTGACACTGTTGGATCGGGAGTTCCTGAGAGCAAAACAGAAGTGTTCATTCAAACCTCCAGAAAGTTTCTTAAAAGCTGAAAGCCGTGCTCTGTCATAATAGCCTCCGGATGATACTGCACCCCAAAAAAAGGTAGTGTTCTATGAGTTATCGCCATAATTTCTTCGTCTTCACTCCAGGCAGAGATTTCAAAACAAACAGGTAAGGTTTTGTTTTCTATAGCCAGAGAATGATACCTAGTAACATTGTAGGGGCTAGGTAACCCAGAAAATAATCCCTTGCCCTCGTGAATTACAGATGAAACCTTACCATGCATTATAGATTTTGCTCTTATGACTTTGGCTCCAAAAGCAACTCCGATAGATTGGTGTCCGAGACAGACACCAAGAACGGGTAACGGGTTAGATAATTTGCTGATAAATTTTATAAGCTCAACCGAAACACCTGCAGAATCAGGTTTTCCGGGGCCAGGTGATATTACCACCTTATCAGGGTATGAGGACAATCCCTCAGACATGAGTTCTTTAACAGATAGAACATCATTACGAACAGTAACCACCTCTGCTCCAAGTTGGCTAAAGTATTGAACCAAATTATAAGTGAACGAATCGTAATTATCAATCATCAATAACTTCATTTAGTCCAACTTTTAATTTAAGGGTTTACAAATATTTATCATTGAACATTTCTCTCAACCATTTCTGCTGCTCTAAGTACGGCCATGGCTTTATGCTCACTCTCTAACCATTCTTTTTCAGGCACTGAATCTGCAACAATCCCGGCGCCAGCCTGGACAGTCAGAAAGCCATCCTTTAAGACACCTGTTCTAATTGTAATTGCTAGGTCCATTTCTCCAGTGAATGATAAGTAACCACAGGCACCTCCGTAAACACCTCTTCTTTGGGGTTCAAGCTCATCTATTATTTCCATAGCTCTTATTTTAGGAGCTCCACTCAAAGTTCCAGCAGGAAATGTTGCCCTTAAAACATCAATAAAAGATAAGTCTGGTTTTAATTTCCCTTCAACTTGAGAAACTAAATGCATTACATGCGAATATTTTTCTATTATCATTTTCTCAGTCAAATTAACACTACCTGGCTCTGCAATTCTACCTATGTCATTTCTCGCTAAATCAATTAGCATCACATGTTCAGCACATTCTTTGGGATCACCTATTAATTCATTTTCATTTTGCAGGTCTTCTTCTTCATCCTTACCCCTAGGTCTGGTTCCAGCGATTGGTCTTATCGTAACTTTATTATTTTTTTGTTCGCTAGATTCATCCTTATCCTGTCTTACCAATATCTCAGGAGAAGCTCCAACAACTTGAAAATCACCAACATTATAATAGTACATGTATGGAGAGGGGTTTATCGATCTTAATGCCCGGTACAAAGACAATGATGAACCTTTAAATGGCTTAGTTAAAGACTGTCCTATAACGACTTGCATTACTTCTCCATCCGCAATATATTTCTTAGCTTTAACTACTGAATTTAAAAATTCACTTTTGGGAAAATGCCTAACAACATCCTCAGACTCAGTGGCATAAGTTTGATCAATTACAAGGGGGTTAGCAAGCAATAGTGAAAGCTTGTCTAGTTTTTTTGTGGCCTTTTTATGTGCATCTTTTTCTTTTGGATCTGCGTAAACAATTAGAGTAATATTTCCAGCCACATTATCAAAAACCACTAGCTCCTCAGTAAGCATTAACAATATATCAGGTACATTCGGAGTTAATGGTTTAGACAAAAAATTTGTATTTTTAAGTCTGGGTTCAATATAACGAATTGTGTCATAGCCAAAATAACCAGCAAGCCCACCACAAAACCTCGGCAGGTCATCACCTGTGGGTGCGACTTTAAATCTTTTCATAAAACTTTTAATGTAATCTAAAGGGTCTCCTTTATGAGCTTCAATGATCTCATCTGATTTCATCAATTTCAAATCTTGGCCATAAACCTCTATTTTAATCTTTGCTGGCAAACCAATAAAAGAGTATCTTCCGAATCTCTCACCGCCGTGGACAGATTCTAAAAGGAAACTATTCTTGGCATTTGCTAATTTCATATAGACAGATAAGGGAGTATCAATGTCAGCAGTTAGCTTCCTAGTTACAGGCACTCTATTGAAACCTCTTTCTGCAAATTCCAAAAATTCTTTCGTTGGCATCGATTTCATCTTTGTTGTTGATCCAAAGCTTTCCTAAAGTCCTTAAAAATTTTATCGTAGCCAACGGATAAAGTTTTATCTCTAAAATTAAAAATCCCAGATCCAATAACAAAAGTATCAGCACCGCTTGTTTCAATGGATTTTATATTTTCCAACTTAATGCCACCATCAACCTCAAGTCTGATTGGCTGTCCTCCCTGCTCAACATGTTTATCTATTTTTGTTCTAACCATGGAAATTTTTTTAAGAGAATTCTGGATAAAGGTCTGACCAGCGAACCCAGGATTGACAGACATAATTAAAATGATATCTAGCTTAGGCATAACCCAATCCAGAAAACTAACAGGTGTTGATGGATTCAAAACTAAACCAGTTTTGCATCCATTTTCTTTAGCTATGGTTAGACTTCTGTCAACATGAGCAGTTGCTTCAGGGTGGAATGTGATTTGATTAGCACCAGCTTTTGCAAAATCTACAATCAGTTTATCAACCGGACTAGTCATTAAGTGAACATCAATTGGAATTTGAACAATTGACCTAATTGATTTACAAATAATTGGACCAAATGTAAGGTTGGGTACAAAATGATTGTCCATAACGTCAAAATGAATGTAATCAGCACCGGCCTTTTCAACAGCAAGAACCTCATCACCCAAACTTAAAAAATCAGCTGACAGTATACTTGGTGCTAAAAAATTAATCTTTTTGTTTTTTCCCATAAGTTCAGTGCCAGTTGTTAGAATGGAATATAGCTAACACCCTATTTTTTTCCCTTAAATGTCCACCAAACAAAAAGAATAAGAATTAGCCCTGCCAATAAAGCCTCCGCAAGAATAATAGCCATGTTAAAAAAATCCTCTATTAAATTCAAAAACCAAGAAAATTATAAGATAAATAAAAAAATCTCATTAATTATTTTGAGCTTTATTTTACTCGGTTGTAGCTCCAACTACCAAAGAATCCCCGCGCCAATTACAAATACTAATATCCAAAAAAAAGAACCCTCTGTTAAACCGAAAGCTACACTCAAAAAGATTCCACTAGAAACTTTTGCATTGTCTCCTATTTGGTCAGCAAATGGAAAGCTATCTCCAAAAAAATTTACACAAATTCCTGGCTGGTCGGAAGAGGACTTTTCAATGGTTTGGGATGCTTGGAAAAAAAATTGCCATGCTATGTCTTTAAAAGACGCAAAATTTAATAAAATTTGTTCTAAATCAGAAAAAATAAATCCAACAAGACAGTTAGAAATCAAGGAATTTTTTGAAAAAAACTTCCAACCCTTTAAAATCATGTCTCCCCCCAACACTATTACTGGTTACTATGAGCCCATACTCAAAGGGTCCTTAAATAAAACCAATCGATTTTCATATCCCCTGCATAGCAGACCTGCAGACCTAATTATAAAAAAAATGCCCAAAACTTCCGGGCAAAAACAGAATTGGTTTCATGGTAAAAAAATAAAAAATATGTATGGCGACAAATTAGTACCTTATCCATCTCGCAAAGAACTTTATTTGTCTAAGTATCTAAAAAATTTCGAGATGGTCTATCTTGAAAATCCTATAGATGTTTTTTTTATGCAAATACAAGGCTCTGGGAGGATTGAGCTTGATAATGGACAAGTAATGAGATTGGGTTTTTCTGCTTCAAATGGACACCCCTATCGATCAATCGGAAATTGGTTAATAAAAGAAGGTGAAATGGAACCATCATCTGCAAGTATGCAGGGGATCAAAAATTGGCTAAAGGAAAACCCTACTCGACTTAACGAACTTTTGTTCCAAAATCCAAGAATGATTTTTTTCAAAAATTTAACCAACTCTATTAATTCAGATGATGGGCCTATTGGTTCACTTGGAGTTCCATTAACACCAGGCAGATCAATTGCAATTGACACAAAATATGTTGCCTTGGGATTACCAGTTTTTTTATCTACTAAGCTACCCAAGTTTAAAAAAGGAATTTCCAATGGGAATAGATTGGTTTTTGCTCAAGATACTGGTAAGGCTATTAAAGGTCCCAACCGTGGAGACTTGTTCTTTGGTTCTGGTTATAAGGCTGGTAGTCAAGCCGGAAGCATGAAATATTCGGGAACCATGACAATAATGATTCCCAAATTGGATTCTTTTTAGAGATTAATCAATCCAATACTGATATCTGACCAAATTCTTTTTCAAGTAATTCTTTACTCACGGCTCCCGGGATTCTTTTGCCAGATATTAAGTAAGATGTTGGAGTAGCGTTGATTCCAAGTTTTTTTGCTAAATCTAAAAGTTCATTTTCAGGAAAAGTACAATCATTAAGAATCTCATTTGGTGATGTATCTCTAGCCATAAAATCTGTCCATGCTTTACCTTGATCTTCAGAGCACCATATTTTTTTTGAAATTTCAGCCGATTTTTCACTGATAATTGGTAAAAGGAATGTATAAATGGTTAAGCCATCAATTTCTTCAAGAGTCATTCTAAATTTTTTACAGTAACTACAAAAAGGGTCTTCGAAAACTGCTATTGTTCTGCCTTTATTAACATTTGTGCCAGTTTGAGTTTTAATGGCAATATCAAGTGGTAAAACTGAAAAGTCAATTGTAAAAATTTTTTCAAGTCTCGAGGCGGTTAAATCTTCTCCTGTTTTTAAGTCTATCATTCTTCCCTCAATTAGGACGTAATTGGCTTTAGCATCCACATAAATTAATTGGTTGCCGATTCTTACCTCCAAAACTCCCAACATAGGAGTTTTTTTAACAGAATCAACTTGGTATCTTCCGTTAAGCCATTTTTCAACTGCTTTTGATACTGTGTTTTTTTGATTTTCAGAAACTTTTTTATGCTCAACAGCAAAGGAGGAAATGTTAGCAGTTGAGACAAATAAAAAGAACAGTGAAAAAATTAAATTTTTCTTTTTTGACATACAAAGGTTTGTGAATATTGGCAAAACATAAGTCCTTCAAAAAGTTGACCGTGCCCTTAAAATTAAATTTTTCTTAACTATAGGTATTTTATCAACAAAATTCAAACCAAAACCCCTGAATGAAGAAACGTATTTCCCGGAGGATCCAAAAAAATCAACTAAAAAGTCTAAAGAATGTTGAACTAATAAAACTTTTTTTAAACGGTCAGAGTTGTAATCCTTCAGTTTTTTTTTGTCACCGGGATCAAAATTAACCTTATCATCACAAAACCAATCACAATGATTAAATAATGACATTAAGTCATAAATTCCTAAATTTAGACCTAAACCAGCAAGTGGATGAATTGTATGAGCTGAGTCTCCAACCAACGCTATACGCTTTCCGACATAGCTATCGACAGTAGATAAAGATAAATTTACAAAACTTAAATCACTTGCTAACTTTAAATTTCCAAATCGTTTTTTTGTAATTGTATTGAGGTAGTCATTAAAAACATCTTTTTTTTCAGCCATAAGTTTTTGTCCTATGGCTATGGGCAAAGACAACACCATAGAAAATCTTCCTTCAACTGTTGGTAGTAATGCCAAAATTTCTTTTTGGTTGAACCACTGGCACGCGATAGATTCATGTTTTTTTTCGGATGAAATATCTGCAACTATAGCCATTTGATTGTAGTTTTTTACTCCCCAAAGGATTCCGACTTTTTGTCGTGCCCAAGAATTAACTCCATCAGTACCAAT
>NHHF01000127.1 GCA_002171155.1 Betaproteobacteria bacterium TMED156 | reverse complement strand
GTTCCCATTCGCCAATAGTGCTTCCATGTTTGCAGCGCCGGAAAATGCCAAGTGAGTTATGTCTGCATTTGCTCCGCCCTGTACTCTCCGTAGGCCCCATGCGCCATTGAGAGGAATCTTTCTTTGTGGTCTTCTTTACTCATTAGCACATCTCCGTGAATTGATACGGAGATGTTGAATCAAGTATTCGGTATTTTTGGGCGCAAGACGTACCCTATGAGTTAAGCCATCTAGGGCGTGGCGCAGAGGCTCCGTGGTCTCTTTCAATCACAAGGGTGAACATTGCGGCGAGTGCACGTCTTACGAAAGGATAAATGCGCTTACGAAGGCTACTATCGTCGACTCCACATTCTACTTCTCCGCACATCTCCATTTGTCGGGCGAATTTGCTCGCGCTTGCCATGTAGTCTTTGCGCTCGTTCGGTAGGTCGAGTTGCCGAAGACCACTTTTGGCAGGGGAACGTGCATCTCGGACGGTGTAGTCGTCAAAGACTTTCCCCAGCATGTGATCGGCCCTAGCTTGAAAAGCCATGCGGTTATGCTCGCCTCTGCCAATAGGCCACGTAGCCTCATCAAGCACGATGACTTCGGCATCCTCAATATCAAAGCGTTCGAGAGGTTCAGGTTGGATCGTTTTTGATCCAGGCATAGCTGTCACAGGTATGTTGTTGCGTATAAAAAAGATACCAGCGAATCTACTGAGATCCGAGTGGCTGAGAGCGGACATTGAAAGCGAAAGCACCCCTGCGCAGCGAACGCAATCTAACGAAGGAACGCTATCTAGAACGCTTGCACAAGCTGGCGAGGGACTACTACTCGCTAGGGCATGGACAAAGCTACGCAAAGACCAAAGCAGAGAGTCATCTGAACGGATATCTGTTGGCAGGCACACACTCTAGGCTCGCAGACGCAGAAGAGCTGGGTTCGATACTTGAGGAACTACATTACGATCAGTTCGGATATTCCATTGAGGACGGCAAGACGCTGACCAGACTAGGCGTAACTGAACCGGAGGATTGGAGTAAATTTGAGGAGCCAACCTTTCTAAGGTACAGCAAGGGAATAGCGATCAAGCGAAGGCGGCCAAGAGGATCCAACCATGATTAAAACTCAGCGAGGTATACGCATAAAGCTTGGTTTACTTGTAGTCTTGGTATCAACCGCTTGCTTGTCTTATGCCGCGGCGGAAGTAAGCAAAATCCTTGGTTTAGTCCGCTAAGTTAAGCGTTGATCGGTGACAATTTATTGCAGTTCAGGTTGTCAGCGATGATTAGAAGCCTTCATCGATCGCACCGACGCCTGGACAATGGACGACTATCGAAACCCATGCAGCGCAAAGGAAAACTAATACAGAGTTATGCAGAATAATCTATCGCTAGATGGCCACACTCGGAAAAGGATATACCTCTTCAGACACGGTGATGTGAGCTACATGACTAATGGGCAGTTTGTCAAAGAACCAAATCATGTTGATCTCACCCCCGAAGGTAAAAAACAGGCTTTAGCAATTGACGAAAACACGAAAAATGTTCGCTTCGATCGCATCGTAACCTCAGGTTTGCCGAGAACAATACAAACGGCGACGCCGATCGCAGAAAGACGCGGTATCAGCATCGAGTCATACTCAGCCTTGATCGAGTATCAATGGTCCCCCCCGGCCATTGTTGGAACCAGCATCGAAAAACTCGGTTTTTTGTTTGAAGATCCGGAGTTTCAGGTATCAACGGGTGGCCTTGAAACGATGGATGATTTCTTCGATCGTGTTGTCCAACAGTTAATGAACCTGCTTCGAGAGGATTGGCATCAGATCGCTTTGGTGCTCCACGGTGCGGTAAATGCCGCCATAATGTGCTGGGTTAATGATCTTGAAATCAATCGGGCATCGAAGTTTGATCAGGATCACGGGGCGCTTAGTGTCTTAGATTTCGACATGGATAACGACGGAATAGCTATTCGGAAGTGTATCCGGCGCTTTAACGTCCCACCATTTTTTGACGACCTAGACCCACCGTGGATGAGTTCCTGGGAGTCTACAGTGGCTAAATTTTTCAAAGACAGGCCATAGCGAGGCAGACCTACCCGCCCTCGCAGACCCTCTCGATGAAAAAGAGGAGCTTCTCCTTCGCGAGCAAAAAGCTGCCCCAAGGGTGGGGCGGTAGATTTACCAACCCAAGNACGGGCATGAGAGAACGTTTTGAGAGGTGTGGTGTCGTGAAGGCTTCATAGCCGAAGTCCCCCAAAGCTAATTAATCAAGCCCCCTTTCACCCAACGCTTGACTTTTATACACATATTAATCGCCTCAAAAGTCCGCTTGCCGCTGGCTGAAGACAAATAAGCGTCGGTATCAGGATGGCCCTGCACTGTTTGCATTGCTTTTACTGTTTTGCCTCGGCTGTCTGCGACCCAAGTAACAAAATATGTATCAGGCATCATTCCTGCTGCAGTTGTTTGGACCAAGCAAACAGCAACAGGAAAGTCCTGCACCGGAGAGGAGTTCTAAAAGGCGCCAAATTTATGCTTGCCCGGAAGGGTCGGTAACTGTTTAGCCGTCTTGCTGCCTAAGCCGTCGGCGTTGTGCAACGCCTGGACGGGCGATGTCAGGCAAGCCCCGATACGGATCAAACCGGCGACGCACGCTTCCAAGGCGCGGCGCACTGACACAGTGCGAAAACTACGTCATTTATACCATCGGACCGCAGCAAAATAGGATCCTACCGTGGCATATGATTTGCAGCGTAGGGGTATGCGGCCTCAAAAAATTTGAGTGGTTGAGCTGCTTCGATTGGGAAAACAATGACACGAACAATAGACAACATTAACGAAATTTCGATCGATTGGTTGATCGGGACGCTAAGCGGTGTCGAGGAGTTTCAAGACGATAAAATAGTAGATCTCACCGTAAAACAAATCGGCGAGGGCATTGGACAACTCGGCGAGTTCGCGCTTCTGGAAACCAAAAGGGCTAGCGGGCTGGAGACGAAGATATTTGCAAAAGTGCAGACGGCCAACGAGGACTTGGATAATGTTGCAAGAGACTACCAGTTCTACCTCCGCGAGGTACGATTTTACGAAAATCTAGCGAACAAAATCAGCGTGAAGACGCCAAATCCCTACTACGTCGAGCATGATGTAGAAACAGGCAGGGTCATTCTTCTACTTGAGTTTTTGGATAATTGGTACAACCCAGATCAGATAGAGGGCGCGAGCAAGGTAGAGATTGATCTAGCGATTGAGGGCCTTATTCCGATTACAACTCAATTTTGGGGAACCATAAAACAACTCGATTGGGTGCCTGACATGAAAGAAAGGTACATGTTGAAATTAGTCGATGACATGGTCGAATTTCAGCCGGAGTTCTTGCGTCGATTCGGGCACCTGATGTCTCCATCGCGACGCGAAACACTCTCTAAGATCGTTGCGTACTATCCGAAATTTCCGGATATCTTCAGCGAGGGTTTGTTGACCTTAGCGCATTGGGACTATCGAGTGGAAAATCTATTCTTCACGCCAGAGGTCGACGACATTTCTGTGATCGACTGGCAATTAATGATGGCCCACAAGCCCGGTTGGGATTTGGCCTATCTTTTGTGTACAAATGTGCAAATCGACTTACGGCGTGAAATATACGACGAGTCTTGCCGAAAGTACCTACAGGGAATTGCTGCGCAAGGCATTGAATTCAGCGCTGAAGACTTAGAGAAGTACATGATGCTGTCGCTTCTAGCCATGACTTGCTTTGCAGTCATAGGAGGCTCCAACTACGACTTAGACAATGCTCGCAGCCGACAACTCTTTGAAGCACTGACAGAGCGGATCTTTTCGGCTATCGAAGACTACGACGCAATGAGGTTTATAGCTTAATTGCTATCCCGCCACCTGTATGAAATAGACTCTTGCCGGTTATCAACTGCGCAGTTGAGACAAGCAACATTAGATTGCCCCCCCGTTCGCTGGGATACGCGAACGAAGACATGGCCCCTTGTATGATCCTGCCCAAACATCCATTAGATGCGGCGCCAAGATATGCTCGATATCGTCTAACACGAAGCGTGCGAGTGGTTCCGGTTGCTGAGTTTTGCGCCTGGGCATAGCCAATCCACGATCTTTGTTGCATGTCAAAAAGATACCAGCGAAGCTAGAGAAATCGGAGTGAACGAAAACTGGAACAAACAACGCCAATTTCGAAAGCCTGCAATGATGCTTGCGGGCCAGCAGAAAAATAAAAAAAGCATTCGAAGAAATAAAATGGGCCAGATACCGGAGAACCTTGAATCAGTAACCGTCGAGTGGCTGCTAACATTAGTGCAGCACGATAAGGAAATGGATGGAGAAGANATCACCCACATCGCANACAGGCAGGTGGGCGACGGTATTGGCCAGTCTGGCGAGTTCTCCCGCGTCACCGCCGCCACCGCTTCGGGTCTAACAAAGAATTATTTTCTCAAGCTACGAGCGCCGCTGGATGGGATGCATCAAGTCGCTCTNCACTACCGTATGTATGAAAAGGAANTTAAGTTCTACACCGAACTAGCAGGACAGATGTCTGCCAGAACCCCGCAAATTTTTTACTCTGAGTTTGATAAAGAAAACGAAAAAATCGTATTGCTGATGGAATTTATGGACGGCTGGCATTCGCCCGACCAAATCGTTGGCGCCACCGACAGACAAATCAGATCTGCAATCAAGGCACTGGCGAAAATNTCTGCGCCACTNTGGGGCAAAACATCCACGATCGAATGGTTACCCACGTACGCGGAAGGTTACCTACGCGAGACCCAACATGACATACAGGCTTGCGCGCCAATTTTCGCAGAGCGTTTTATGAGTGCCTTGCCCATTGCGCGGAAAGATTTTGATCGCGTGATATCGGGCTGGCCTNTGATTATGGATAAGCTTTGTGAAGCACCGCTTACGTTTACCCATGACGATTTCCGCGTAGAAAACCTATTCTTCTCTGCCGACGACAGCGAGGTAGCAGTAATAGACTGGCAACTCNTCGCTGCTATCAGACCAAGTTGGGACTTCGCCTACCTGATCGGCACCAATATTCAAACCGAAATNCGTCGAGCGAATCAACAGGACTACATTGANCTGTACTTAGCNGAGCTTGCCNANCACGGGGTAAATTATNCGGAAGCCGACTTACGCGANGATATGAAATGGACGCTTCTTGGCAACGCTTCGATTCCCGTAATTGGCGGCGCTAACTTCGTCATATCAAATGCCAGAAGCTTCGAACTNTTCCAGCAAATGNGCGTCAGGCTCTTCGAGACCGTTTTAGACTTCGACGCGCTCTCGGTTCTCAATTAGGCAATCANNGTAGTAGCAAAGCAATGCAAATATTGGTCACCAACGACGATGGCATAGATAGCATCGGACTGCATGTTCTTGCGCGCAAAATCGAGCAGTGCGGCCACGATGTGCTCGTGGTGGCGCCCAACTTCGACGCCTCGGGCACCGGTGCGTCCATCGGCCCTNTGGCCAAAGATGAAGAGGTAATTGCACAAAAGGCACAAATCGCCGGCTTTGACGGTAAGGCCTTTGCGCTCAATGGCCCACCCGCCCTGTGCGTAATTACCAGTCACCTCAATGCCTTTGATCTGCTGCCCGAGCTAGTGGTCTCCGGNATCAACCCAGGCTTAAACACTGGGCGAGCTACCTTACACAGTGGCACCGTAAGCGCGGCAATGACTGCACAAAATTTTGGCTCTAAAGGTATTGCCGTCAGCATCGACAGTGCCGGNGACAATGCACCTGAGCACTGGGATTCCGCAGCAGAATACGTGGCCAAGCTGTTGCCCTATATCGCCACCGCATCGCCGAAGACCGTATTAAATCTGAGCGTTCCAGACATACCGCTGGAGAGCATTCATGGTCTGAAGTGGGCGCGGCTTGCTCCCTTCGGTTCGAAGCGGAGTGCCCTGCAGGTTGAGGCCGACGGTAAGCTAATCTTTGGCCTGATCGATACCGAATACGCCCCCGACGAAGAAACAGATTTAGGTCTGATCAAGAGTGGCTTTGCGGCGGTCTCAGAACTGAGCGGCATTGCCGCAAAGGCACCAACAGGCAGCGCCTATGGCGATGCACTGCTGGTGTGATCGTAGTCGCTAGAAAAACAATCTTCGCAAATCCGATTAAGAGGTTTGATATATGAATTTGCCACAAAAAGGAGGGTGCCGGTGCGGGGCGGTTAGGTACGAATTTACGTCCGCGCCACACGAGATGCTTAATTGCCACTGTACGGACTGTCAGAAGTTCACTGGGTCTCAGTTCGCAACGCTTGTAATCGTTGCGGCTGCAGATTTCTCACACAGCGGCGATGTCTCGTCTTACCAATGGCATGGCTCTTCCGGGGCTGAGTTGGAGCAAAACTTTTGCCCGGTTTGCGGTACAGCTGCTTTTGGCTTTGGCCCGGATCGCGATTACCGGGTAATAAGAGCAGGAACGCTAGACGATGCCGACTGGGTGACTCCGAACTTTGACCATTGGCTAAAAAGCAAAAAGAACTGGAGTCAGCAACTGGATTCNACCGACAAATACTTGGGGCCTCACTGATGGGGCATTGTTTTGGGCGATCCAAACAGCGTCAGTGAGTTTCCTGCGCCGCGTTTAGACCCTAAGACGCTGGGAGGCGGCTGGTAGCCTTATTAATATCGGAGTTGCAGCTGCAAGATTGACGAACANATTATCGCCAATTTATATGGCGCTGGCCTCTGAGCCTAAGGTCGGAAAAGAGATATAAGGACGTTACTAACGAAGATGATCTATCTGCACAAGATACTGCCTTTGATCGCCTCACCCTTTGCATTATTCATATTTTTAATCGCGTGGGGTGTAATTAAAGGAAAACGAAAGCCGATCGTCCTAGGCTTAATCTCTTTACTAGTATGTTCAACCCCCGTCGTTGCAAATTTCACCTTTGGTGTTCTCGAGGCGGGGTACCAGAGGAAACTTGCGAGCNATGCCGAAACCGCTGACGCGATTGTCGTGTTGAGTGGTATGACCCGTGTTATCGACTCTCCCAATGGCTATATCCATGAGTGGGGCGAAGGGGTTGATAGAGCCTTCGCAGGTATTGCGCTCTACA
Organism: Betaproteobacteria bacterium TMED156; assembly: GCA_002171155.1. Next base: position 759 of record NHHF01000127.1, on the reverse strand, counting down.
AACATAATAGGGCTCCTTTGATTGTATTCACGCGAGGCATTATGCCTTGGTCAAGAGGTGCTCCTGAAGGAGAGCATCTTCTGGCCGTTGCATTAGAGTCAGGTGTGCCACGTAGCGGGATAACCTTGACCTACGCAGTAGCGAATACGGAGCAGGAGGCGCTTGGTGTTGCTGAGATTTTGTCTGCGCCCGACCCTTCGATTATCCTCGTTACGTCTGCCTTTCATATGGCAAGGGCATTGATGATATTCGAGGATGCTGGCCTAAAAGTTCAACCTTTTGCCGTTGATTTTCGAACCGGTGTTGATGGCGTTACGCTAATTGGATTCATCCCGTCATCAGCTGCGTTTACTAAGTTCAGTGCTGCGATTAGGGAACTGCAAGGCAGAGCTTTTTACAAATTGAAGCTTTGGTTGAACAGCTAGAGCTGATCAATAAATAGTGAAAAACATTGTCATTCTCTTGTTTGCGGCATTAGCACGGCAACGAAGTCAGGTCGCGCAGCGCCCTGGGTTATCTGCCACCAGTGGAATATGCAAATCTTGCGGCTTAAAGTTATGAAGATGTCATTCACGCCATTGTGGTAAGACTGGGGAAAGGTCGTTAGGAGGAAATATATGGATAGTGCGTTGCGAATNCTGACAGGTGGCTGTGTTTGCAGCGCTGTGCGATACGAGTGNAGTGCTGAGCCAGCCTTAATTTTTAACTGCCATTGCGAGGATTGTCAGCACTTCTCCGGCGCGCCTTGCACAACCGCAG
>NHHF01000126.1 GCA_002171155.1 Betaproteobacteria bacterium TMED156 | reverse complement strand
TTAATAATTTATGTGGAAATTTCGTTGATAGGTTGTTTATGACTTGTTTTGGAGGACTGCTTTCCTTTAATAATTTTTTTCTTGATTCTATTCTGTTTAAGTCTCGACAAGTAATCAATAAAAACTTTGCCTTTTAAATGATCGATTTCATGCTGTATACAAACAGATAATAAACCATTTGTTTTTAAATGTTGCCTTTCGCCCTTCAAATTATAATAAGAAACTTCTATACAGTCAGGCCTATTGACTTCTTCGAACACCCCAGGAACGGATAAACATCCTTCTTGATAAATTTTTTTTTCAGCACTTGGATTAGAAAGTTCAGGATTAATAAAAACTAATAAATTATTTTTATCTTCAGAAACATCAATAACTATTAGCTGCTTGTGGACATTCACTTGAGTTGCAGCGAGGCCGATTCCTGGCGCACTATACATTGTCTCTGCCATGTCCATAGCTAATTGTTCAAGATTAATATCAAAAGTCAAAACTGGCTCTGCTTTTATTCTTAATCTTTCATCAGGAAATTCGAGTATTTTAAGCTTTGACATAAAATTTTATTAAATGAATAGTTGCAATTACTTATCAATGAGTAATATGATGCAAAAAATTTAATGATATTTCAATTGAAAATTAAAAAAAGAATAATATGGGAAAAAAACTAGTAATTGCAGAAAAACCTTCGGTCGCTTCAGATATCGCAAAAGCTTTAGGAGGATTTAAAAAAAATAAAGACATTTATGAAAATGAAGAAATGGTAATAGTTTCAGCTGTTGGTCATTTACTAAGACTTTCTGTTCCAAGTAAATACGATGTGACAAAAGGAAAATGGACATTTGAAAAATTGCCTCATATTCCACCAAAGTTTACATTAGATCCTGATCCCAAAACAGAAGCAAAGTTAAAGACAGTTTTAAGACAGACCAAACGCAAAGATATTTGCACCATAATTAATGCCTGTGACTCTGGTCGTGAGGGAGAGTTAATATTTCGTAACATAATTGCTCATAGTAAAAGTAAATTGCCTATAAAAAGACTCTGGCTTCAGTCAATGACGGCTGATTCAATTAGAGATGGCTTTTCTAAATTGAAGTCTAATGAAGAACTAATTCCTCTTTCAAATGCTGCGAAATGTCGAGCTGAAGCTGATTGGCTCATTGGAATAAATGGAACCAGAGCGATGACGGCTTTTAACAACAAAAAAGGGGGTTTTTACAAAACAACAGTTGGGAGAGTGCAAACACCTACATTAGCCCTAGTTGTAGAAAGAGATACTAAAATCAAAAAATTTGTTTCTAAAGAATATTTTGAACTTGTAGCTGAATTTAAAGTTAAAAATGGAATTTATAAAGCAAAATGGTTTGACCCTAACTTCAAAAAAGATGATAACAATCTAGAGAATAGAGAGGATCGTATTTGGGATAGACAAACTGCTGAAAAGATTCGTTTATATATATCGGACAAAACAGGTTCTATTATTGAAAATATTAAAAATTCATCTCAATCTTCTCCATTGCTTTTTGATCTTACTAGTCTTCAAAGAGAAGCTAACTCTAGGTTTGGCTTTTCAGCAAAAAACACCCTTGGCTTAGCACAAGCGCTATATGATAAACACAAATTGTTAACCTACCCAAGGACTGATTCTAAAGCTCTTCCGGAAGATTATGTAGAAACTGTAAAACAAACAATAGAAAATCTGAAAGGAATATCTAATTACTCTTTTTTCTGCAGAAAAGCTCTTGAAAATGGTGTAAGTGCGGCCAATAAAAAATTATTTAACAACTCTAAAATAAGTGATCATTTTGCCATCATACCAACCGGTACTATCCCCAAAACTCTATCTGATCCAGAAAAAAAATTATTTGATATGGTGGTCAAAAGATTTTTGGCAAATTTCTTTCCTCCAGCACAATTTCTAAATACCAAGCGTATAACAATTATAGAAAGCAATCATTTTAAGACTGAAGGGAAAATTATTTCAAAAGCGGGTTGGTTAGAAATTTACTCCAAATTTGATGAAGATAAAAAAAACAGTCTTGTAAAAATTACTAAGAATGAAATTGCTAGCCTCAAGAATATTTCAATCCGTGATGATAAAACCAAACCACCTCCAAGATACAGCGAGGCGAGTTTACTTTCTGCTATGGAAACAGCTGGCAAATTAGTTGCAAATGAAGACCAAAGAGATGCAATGCTAGGTAAAGGCCTCGGTACCGCTGCAACTAGATCAACTATAATAGAAAGTTTAATCAAAGAGAAATACCTTATTAGAGATGGAAGGGAGTTAATAAGCACTGCTAACGCAACACAATTAATGAGGCTTTTAAAAGGTCTCAATGTTAAAGAACTATCTTTACCTTCACTCACAGGAGAGTGGGAATTCAAATTGAAAGAAATTGAGGATGGTAAACGTGATGCTAAGACTTTTATGAGTGAAATAGTTGATAGCACTTCAAGAATTGTTAACCAGGCTAAAAGTTTTGACAGCGATAACATTCCTGGTGATTATGAGACTCTTAAACAACCATGTCCTAAATGTAAAAAAACAGTTAAAGAAACCTACAAAACTTACTCTTGTGTAGACCAGAAAACTTGCTTGTTTTCTATTAAGAAAATAAATGGTAACAGGGTTTTAGCTGTAACTGAAGCTGAAGAACTGTTAAAAAATAAATCATTTGGTCCTGTGGACGGTTACAGGAGCAGAAGGGGCTTTCCTTTTGCCGCAACGATAATACTTAATGAGGAGTTTGAGTTAAAATTTGACTTTGAAAGTACTGATGAGTCTGAGGATACTGTTGACTTTTCTAATGCTCTAAAGTTGGGGGAATGCCCAAAATGCTCAAGTGGAGTATATATATATAAAACTTCGTACATTTGTGAAAAAAATGTAGGAGTTGACAAAAAGTGTAATTTTAGAAGTGGTTTAATGATCTTACAACAACCAATATCGTCTGAGCAAATGGTAAAACTTCTCAAAGAAAAGAAAACTGACCTGCTTAACGGTTTTGTTTCTGCTCGTACAAAAAGAAAGTTCAGTGCATATTTGGTAGTTAATGGTGGAAAAGTGAGTTTTGAATTTGCGAGTAAAACAAAGAAATAGTGTTAATAATCTATGTTAATTGCATTCAGCGCATTCTTTTCTATAAACTCTCTACGTGGTTCTACCTCTTCCCCCATTAGCGTTGTGAAAATTACATCAGAAGCAATAGCATCTTCTATATTAACTTTGAGCAATACTCTTTTTTCAGGGTCCATCGTAGTTTCCCACAACTGCTCTGGATTCATTTCTCCTAATCCTTTATATCTTTGTTTTGATAACTTTTTATCAATATAACTCATGATTTTTTCTACTGCTTCAGAAAATGTTTTAATTTTTTGCACCTCACTATCTTTGCTCACTTTTAGATAAAGGTTTTTGTTTTTATATACCTTCAATTTTTTTGCAATGTTTGAAAAATGAATATAATCATCACTAATAAAAAATTTTTCGTCAATTGTACTGATTTTTTCATTTCCGTGATTTATTCTTCTGATTGCTAAGCTCCACTTTTCCGTCTCTATAGAATATTTGGAATTGACCTTTACTCCATCTGTTTCTTCTTTTAGTGCCCAATTTTGGAATGACTCAATCGATTTGTCTATTGTTTGTTTGTTTGTAAAATCAAAAATTACTCCATCCATGATCGATTCTAATATCACTTTGTCCATGACTGATGATAACTTTTTTATCCTTTGCCTTGACTTGATGACCTCATTTGCCAGCAACTTTATATCATTTTCGAAATTGTGAACTATTTCACCACTGCTTTCCTTAATTAATAACTGAGCACCCTTGACTCCGTACTCGAACATCAATTCTTCCAACTCTTCATCATCCTTAAGATATTTTTCTATTTTTTGATGTTTTACTTTGTACAAAGGTGGTTGAGCTATGTATACGAAACCTGCTTCTATTAACTCTGGCATTTGACGATAGAAAAAAGTAAGGAGAAGAGTTCTTATGTGAGAACCGTCAACATCAGCATCCGTCATTATGATAATTCTATGATAACGTAACTTTTCAGGTTTATAATCGTCTTGCTTTATGCCAACACCTAAGGTTTGGATAAGAGTAGTTATTTCCTGACTAACTATTAGTTTATCAAATCTCGCTTTTTCGACATTCAGAATTTTTCCTTTTAATGGGAGTATTGCTTGGAATTTTCTATCTCTAGCTTGTTTTGCAGAACCCCCTGCAGAATCTCCCTCAACAAGGAATAATTCTGACAATTCGGGGTTTTTTTCTTGGCAATCAGCAAGCTTGCCTGATAATCCTAAAGAATCTAGAACGCCTTTTCTTCTTGTAACATCTCTTGCCTTTCTAGCTGCTTCTCTACCTCTGGCCGCATCGACAATCTTGGAGATTATTAACTTTGCATCATTTGGGTTTTCTTGAAAAAATTGTTCTAATTTATTATTAACAGTATCTTCTACTGGCTTTCTAACCTCGCTTGAAACTAGCTTCTCTTTAGTCTGAGATGAGAATTTTGGCTCTGCTAATTTTACAGACAAGATGACTGACAAACCCTCTTTTAAATCATCACCAACTATATCGATTTTATTTCTTTTAACGAAGTCGCTTTGAATATAGAACTTGTTTACTGCTCTTGTCATTGCTGCTCTGAGTCCTGTCAGGTGGGTGCCACCATCCTTTTGAGGAATATTATTTGTGAAACAAATTACCGTTTCGTTATAACTAGTATTCCATTGAATTGCTACCTCAATTTGTATAGAAGAGTTATCATTTGAAGCATAAAATATTTTTGGGTGTAAGACTGTTTTAGTTTTGTTAATAAATTCTATGAATTCGGATATGCCTCCATTATGTTTAAAAAATTCAGATTTATTTGTCCTTTTATCAGTCAAAGAAATACTTATGTTTTTGTTGAGAAAACTTAGCTCTCTAATTCTTTTTGCTAAAATTGCATACTTCATCACGACATCACTAAATATATTTTTATTAGGATAGAAATGTATTTCAGTCCCTGTTAACTGACTTTCTCCAATCTCTTTAAGAGGGACTTTACATTCGCCGTTCTCGAACTCAAGAAGATAAGCTCTACCATTTCTTTTAATTGTTAAACGTAGCCAAGATGAAAGTGCATTTACAACAGAAACTCCAACTCCATGAAGCCCTCCTGATACTTTATAACTATTCTGGTCAAACTTTCCGCCAGCATGTAGTTCTGTCATAACTATTTCGGCAGCAGATCTCTTTGTTTCGTCTTCTTCGTGAATGTCGACCGGTATCCCTCTTCCATTATCTACAACTGTTATAGAATTATCTGTGTTGATTGTTATTTCGATATGATCACAGTGTCCTGCTAAAGATTCATCGATCGAATTATCTATTATCTCGAAAACCATATGATGTAATCCGGAACCGTCATTAGTGTCACCAATATACATGCCTGGCCTTTTCTTTACCGCTTCTAGACCTTTGAGTATTTTAATGGATTTGGAGTCATATGTAGTCATATCAGATTCTCATTGGCATTACTATGTATTTAAAGTCTTTAAGTTCTGGGTTAAGAATTAGCGCACTTGCTTGAGGATCTGATAGCATTAATTCTATTTTCTCACAGGATGCATTTGACAAGCCCTCTATCAAATATGAAACATTAAAACCCATACTGATGCTTAAAGATTTATTAGAACAATTTAATTGTACCTCGGCTTCTTCTTGTTCTGTGTTTGAAGAATTCAGTTGAACTAAGTTGTCATTTACACTTAACTTAATACCTTTATACTTTTCTGCAGCTAGTACAGAGACCCTCTGTAAACCATTCAAGAATTCTTTCCTGTTTAATACAACTTTACTTTGTTCTTCTTTTGGGACAACTTTTTTATAATCAGGGTATTTTCCTTCAATAAGCTTCGTAGTAAGCTTAACGTACTCAGACTCTACGACTAAGTGTTGATCATAAAATGTTATATCAATCATTTCATCATCATCACATAATTTCTCTATTTCAATGACAGCTTTTCTTGGAATAATAAACTCGTTTGTTTTACCAACATTAAGTTCTAGTTTATTTGATAATGTTGCGTAATTGAGAGCAAGTCTATGTCCATCCGTGGCAACAGCACATATCTGGCCATCGGCAATTTGTAAGTATAAACCGTTTAAATAATAACGAACATCTTGATGCGCCATTGAAAAGGAAACACTTTTGAATACATTAGCAATAGTTTTTTTACTTTCCCTCAGTTCGATAATATTATTTGTTGGAGGTGTAATCACTGGAAATTCATCACCGGCAATAGTTTGAAGGCTATATTTGGATTTGTTTTGCTTGATTATTAGTTTGTTGTTGTCAAACTCAAATTGAATTATTTCTTCTTCCAACATGTTCTTTAAAACATCTTGTAATTTTCTGGCCGACACTGTTAACGAATGCTCAGCATTACAAGATTCTACTTTTATGAAACTGGTAAGTTCCATTTCTATGTCACTTGTTGTTAGTGTTATTTTAGATTTACTAAATATGATTAGTACATTAGAAAGGATCGGTAATGAGTTTCGACGCTCAACTATATTAATTACTGCATTCAATGGTTTGAGAATACTTTCGCGATTGGATTTTAATAAAAGCATATATATAAAATAGTAGTAGTAATAGATTCGTTATTTAATAAGAGTTTTTCTAATGCGTTGAAACTAATTATATTTTTTTTATATCTTTCTGTTTATTCAAAATGATAAGTTGTTAATAACTTTATGTTTATTATTTAATAATAACTTTATTAACAAATAATAAACTGGTTTATATTAACAGTCCCTAGTTTCTCAATTGTTGTTCTAAGATATGAATGTTGTGGTTTAAGTTTGCATCTGAATTGCGCATTGTTTGTATTTTCCTTACAGCATGCAAAACTGTTGTATGATCTCTACCACCAAACGCATTTCCGATCTCGGGAAGACTCTTTTGAGTTAATTCTTTACTTAAGTACATCGCGATTTGTCTTGGAACAGCAATAGATGCCGGCCTCCTCTTACTATGCATGTCACCAATTTTAAGTTTAAAATAATCTGCGACGGTTCTTTGGATCATATCAATCGTAATCGCTGTTTTTTGAAGGGATAGTAAATCCCTGAGAGCCTCTCTAACAAATTCGAGTGATGGTGGCTTGTCATGGAATGTACAGTATGCAATAATTTTTTGCAGCGCGCCTTCAAGTTCTCTTACGTTTGAACGGAGATGTTTCGCAATAAAAAACGCCGCTTCTTCTGTTAAAGCTAATTTTTCCTTTTCTGCCTTTTTCAACAATATTGCTACACGCATTTCTAACTCAGGTGGTTCTATAGCTACCGTTAAACCTGATCCAAACCTAGAAATAAGTCTGTTGTCAATGCCACCTAGTTCGGTAGGGTAGGTGTCGCTAGTAATAATTATTTGGTTTTTCGCGCCAGTTAATGCTTCAAAAGCATAAAAAAATTCTTCTTGAGTTCTGGATTTACCTGCGAAAAACTGTATATCATCAATTAACAGTATGTCTAGTGAGTGATAAGTCTTTTTAAACTCCTCAAAAGCTTTACGCTGATAAGCTCGAACAACATCGCTGACGTATGCTTCTGCATGAATATATCGTATTGATGCTGATGTATTTCTATCTAAAATAGTATTTCCTATAGCATGAATTAAATGAGTTTTTCCCAAACCAACACCGCCATACAAAAAGAAGGGATTATAACTTGATCCAGGGTTATCGCAAATTTGCTGTGCCGCAGCTCGAGCTAGTTGGTTTGCTTTTCCTAGGACAAATGTGTCGAAAGTGCAGTCAGCATTTAGCCTTGTATTGTAAATTGTTTTTTGCTTGTCATAATCTTCAATATCTGGTTTTAATTTTTTAGATGGTGGTGACTGAGCATCTGGAATGCTGCTTATTTTACTAGAAATACCAATACAAACTCTAGTGGGGCATTTTAATTTAATTTCCATCCATTTTTGTATTGTAGAGTCTAATTGTTCTTTGACCCATTTTTGCTTAAATTTGTTCGGCGCATTAATGTTAAGAGTTGCACCTTCTGCCTTCTGCTCAATGCTTTTGAATACGATTGGCTTAACCCAAGTATCAAATCGTTGACTGCCAAGAATTTTCTCAATGTCTGAAAGGCATTCAAGCCAACAAGCCAATTGTTCATCCGTCTTCATTATAATTATCTATATTTGTGTGAATTTCTAATTTTAGCTGAGGTATTAAAGTGAAGGAACAAAATATCGAAAATTTTGAAATTATTTTTGCTCCGTGTAGAATGTATAGAATATTAAGGACTTAAATGAAAAGAACATATCAACCATCGGTTACAAAAAGAAAAAGGACCCACGGATTTCTTGTAAGAATGAAGACTAAAGGTGGTAAAGCTGTTATCAGAGCAAGAAGATCTAAGGGTAGAGCAAAGTTGGCTGTATAAATTTTAGATATGACCAGATTAACATCTTTAAATTCTAAAGAACAATTTGCTTACGTTTTTTCATCAGGAGAAAAAAAAAACAGAGCATTTTATTGCTTTTTACACTTCTGGTAAAGTGTTAACTCAATCTAGCCATTTCACAAATAAATCGATAGCTATTAGAGGATGTTCAAATACTTTAACAAGTGATTTAAGTGAATTAGGTATAGTTATACCAAAAAGAAATGTTAAGAAGAGTGTTTGCAGAAATTTATTAAAAAGATGGATAAGAGAATTGTTAAAAGATGCAAATTTGTTAATCAGCGTTGTTATTAAAACAAACAAGCCTATCTTCTTAGATACAAAACAAAAAAAACAACGGATATATACAGAATTAGAAAGTCTGATTAGCAGTCTGAAGTCAAAGAGATAGTATGCCGAAAAAAAAGGAAATTTTTACACCGCCAAAAATTTTGTTAAATAAATTTAGATTGGCCTTCGTTGTATTTTTTATAGGAATTATTCGTATTTATCAAGTATTTTCTTTTTTTACAAAACCAAGTTGCAGATTTTATCCAACATGCTCTGAGTATGCGAAAGAAGCTTTAGTAAGACATGGCCCAATTATTGGAGGAAAGTTGGCCTTAGCTAGAATTCTGAACTGTAGACCCTTTGGAAAAAACGGAATTGATTTAGTGCCCAATAAAAACAAAGGATCAAACGGTGGACACTAAAAAAATTATATTAATTGTAATTTTCTCTTTTTCTCTTCTAATGCTGTGGGAAGAATGGAGAAAAAGTAATGTCAATTCTGAATCTAACTCTCAACCACAACAAGATTTAATTTTTGATAACTTATCAAAGAAAGATAAAGTTGAATCTAATGAAATTCCATCTTCAACACNGCTAAATAAAACGTTTCAAACAAATAATGATTCAACAGGTAATTTAGAAATTAAAAGAAAAAAATCTGAGGTTGTTGAGTTAGCAAATCAAGATCTTAAAATCTTAATTGACCTTAAAGGTGCCAGGATTGTATATGCAGAGCTTTTAAAACAAGACTCTGATGATTATGAAAATGGGCACGTAATCATCTTCAATAACTCGCCAACCGAAAGGTATGAAGCCCAATCTGGTATATTTGCCTTTCCAGGAGGGGGTGATATTTATCCAAACCATACATCGGAATTCAAATTAGTTAATCAGCGAAATTTCTCAGATAAAGGAAAAATATCTTTAGTATCTGAATCCAACAACGTAAGGCTGGAAAGAGAATTTGCTCTCAACAATAAAGGTTATGAAATAAAAATTAAGTCGAGAGTTTACAATCTTAAACAGGAAGAAGTTGATTTGGGAATTTATTATCAACTGGTTCGTCATGGAAATTCTCCGAGAGGGGGAAGTAGCTTTTATCAAACTTTCACTGGCCCTGCTTTTTATTCAAATATGGGTAAATTTCAAAAAGTTGATTTTGAAGAAATCGAAGAAAATAATGCAGAGCATATAAGAAAAACTAGTGACGGTTGGCTTGGTATCATACAACATCATTATGTTAGTGCTTGGTTATTTGACAACAATCAACCAAGGGAATTTTACACAAAAAAACTCTCAGACAATTTTTATAGCGTAGGATCTGTTCAACGCTTGGGTGTTATACCTGTTGGAGAAGGAATAGAGCACGATGCAAAAATTTATGTTGGCCCACAATTGCAGAGTAATTTAAAAGAATTAGCGCCAGGTTTAGATTTGGTTGTTGATTATGGAGTTTTGACGGTAATTGCAAAACCAATTTTCTGGTTACTCGAAAAGATTCATTCTTTTGTAGGTAATTGGGGTTGGTCGATTGTTGTACTTACAATAATCATAAAACTTTTGTTTTATCCATTGACGGCTGCAAGTTATAAATCAATGGCAAAAATGAAAGCCGTAACTCCTAGAATGACTCAAATAAGAGACCAATTCAAAGACGACAAAATGCAGATGAATAAAGCGCTGATGGATTTATATCAGAAAGAAAAAATTAATCCTTTAGGTGGATGTTTGCCAGTCTTAGTCCAGATACCAGTATTTATAGCTTTGTACTGGGTTTTACTTGGAAGTGTCGAAATAAGAAATGCCCCGTGGATTTTTTGGATAAAAGATTTATCAATTCCAGACCCGTATTATATTTTGCCACTAATTATGGCTCTAACTATGTTTATCCAGATGAAACTTAACCCTACGCCTCCAGATCCGCTTCAAGCTAAAATAATGATGCTCATGCCAGTAATTTTTTCAGTGTTTTTTTTCTTTTTTCCTGCAGGTTTAGTACTGTACTGGTTAGTGAACAATGTTGTGTCAATAGCTCAGCAATGGTCTATAATGCGCAAACTTAATGTTAAAATTTGACACTATAGTCGCACCAGTAAGCTCTATCACTAACTCGCCTATCTCAATTGTAAGAATTTCAGGTCCTGCAAGTTATCAGTTAGCTTACAAAATTACTGGGAAAAAGTTACATCCCCGATTGGCAACATATTGTTCTTTCAAAGAAAACGCCAAAAATAAATTCGATAATGGTATAGCAATTTACTTTAAATCTCCAAATTCTTTCACAGGCGAAGACGTCGTTGAGTTTCAATGTCATGGAAGTATTGCAGTAGTTAATTTATTAATTGAAACATGTTTGTCTTACAGTAATTCTAAGTTCAGTGTTAGGTTAGCCGAGCCAGGAGAATTTTCAAAAAGAGCTTATCTAAATGAACGAATTGATCTAACTGAAGCAGAATCAATTGCTATGTTAATAAATTCCAATTCCGAGGGAATAATTAGGGCCATCAACAATTCTTTAACGGGAGATTTCGGTAATCTAGTAAAAAATCTTTCTTCAGAGTTACTTAAAATTAGAGCTAATCTAGAAGCACGACTTGATTTTGTTGAGGACAATCTTGGGGAGATTGAGATTAACAACATTGCTAAAAGTATTGATAAAGTTATAACTTCGGTTAACAAATGTATAAATCTTTCAAGCAATGCAAAGCAATTAGTAGATATCGGAAAAGTAGTAATTATTGGTCCGACAAACGTAGGCAAATCTTCATTGCTTAATTGGTTTTCTCAGCAAAAAGCTTCAATTGTGAGTGACTCTGAAGGTACGACTAGAGATGTAATCAAAGAAATTGTTAATATAGAAAAATCAAATATTAGATTACGGATAGCCGATACAGCAGGCATTAGAGTCTCCCATGATTTAGTCGAAAACGAGGGCATCAAAAGAACTTGGAAAGAAATAGATAACAGTGACTGTATTTTAGTTGTTTTTGACTGTTCATCAAAACATATTGATGAAGATCTTAAATTGCTAAAAAAAATTGCTGGAAGAAAAGGGATAAGTAGCAAATCTTTATTTGTTGTTTTTAACAAAATTGATACAGTTGAGATAAAAGAGTTTAGGAAAAATATTAAAGATTTAGATCAAAAAATTTTTTTTACTTCTGTTAAAACTGAGTTTGGGATGAAGGATTTAAAAAAACAGATGGAAAATGTTTTTACAAACAAAGGTCTAGTAAATTTTTCAAATTGTTTAATTATTTCACATAGAAACATGAAAAATTTGGAAGTTATTTACAATCAATTACGTCGAGCAGTTATAAACATTCATCAGAAAAAATTTGATTTGTGCGCTGAAGATTTAAAAGGAGCTCACGAAGTTATAAAAGTAACGATTGGTGAATATTTACCAGAGGATTTGCTGGACAAAATTTTTTCAACTTTTTGTATTGGAAAATAACTAATTCAAACTTTCAAATAAACCTAAATCAGTGTTTTTCTTGACTTGTGAATGCTTAAATACTTCACCATTCATAGTAATCCAAACCCCAGGTTCAGACAATTTTAGTGCAGCTAAAGCAAAACCTAAATTAAAAAAAGCATCAGAGTTTTTCATACTAGCAGGAACCATGGCACCAGTTAAGATGACGCATTGTGTTTTGCGAATAGATTTTTTTATTTCGTAACTTGTTTCGACCATTGTGTCAGTGCCATGGATAACTAATAGTTTTTCTTCCTTACTTTTTTTAATGCGTTCTGCAATTTTTCTACGATGAAAATTTTCCATATCCAAGCTGTCAATCATCATTAAACACTCAAAATTTATGTTAGTAAACAACCTAGCTTTAAGAAATAAATTTTTAAGTTGACTTGTTTTAAAAGCTAGATCCCCTGATATGGGATCATATATTTTTTCAAAAGTACCACCGCATGAGATCACTTTTATATTATTTTGCATCATTCAATCTATTAACTAATTGTTGAGTTTTAAAAATCGCATTAGAAAGGGGAATTTCAGAAGCGATGCCTTTGCCTGCAATATCAAATGCGGTTCCATGATCGACACTTGTCCTTAAAAAAGGCAATCCAGCAGTGAGGTTTACACCGTTATCAAGTCCGTCGAGTTTAAATGGAATTAAAGCTTGGTCATGATAAAGAGATATTATTATATCCGAAGGAGGAAATTTTTTTTTCATTTTTTTAACCTGCATAAAGAGAGTATCAGCTGGGAAAGGACCATGAATGTTTATTCCTTTTTTCCTTGCTTTTTTTAGTGCCGGTTCAAGTACCTCTATCTCTTCTTTTCCTAATAGCCCTGATTCTCCAGCATGTGGATTAAGTGCGGATAACCAGAAACGAGGATTTATTATGTTATAGCTTTCAATCCAATCGTTTGTAATTTGAATAGTTTTAAGGATAGAATCTTGATTTAAACTTAAAATAGCTTCTTTTAGTGAAATATGAACGGAATTAAGAACAATTAAGAAACTTTCGTCTAAAAGAATCATCCTAACATTTGGTGGTTGATCTGGGTTCGACAAGTAAGATAATAATTCTGTATGCCCCGGCCAATCATGCCCAGCAAGTTTCAAAGCTAATTTTGAGATAGGACCAGTTACTAAAGCTTTGGTTTTCTTGTTAATGCAATCTTTTACCGCACTTTCGATTGCCGAAAAAGCAATTTTTCCAGTTAATGCAGAGGGACTTGAGTATTCAATTTTATCAAACTCATTTTTCGTGAGATTAATAGTATTCACAATTTTGTTGGTTGGTACTTTCCTCTTCAATTTTTCTGCAGTTAATAGGAGAATTTCCAAGTTTCCATATATTAGTATGGGGAATTTATTCTCAGATAAAACCTTAATAGCTATTTCCGGTCCGATGCCACTAGGATCACCCATGGTTACAGCGATTTGAGGGTTAAGTTTCATTCGAAAAAATTTACCTTTCCTAATTTTGAAGTTAAGCTTCAGATTATTGGGTTACTAGTAAACTAAATTTGTTAAATAATTGGAGATTTATTAAATATTCTTTAATATAGGCCCCATTTTTGATTGTTTAAAAAAAGTTTGGGTTTTTTGATATAAAATATAAAAAATTTATTTTGGCTTAATGAAAAGATTCTATTATTAACTAGATCATTAGACAAACTTTGGGTGTGACTATTTAACTCTTCTTACACCATGTTCCACGTGAAACATTTTGAGCTTATTTATGAGATATAAAAAAAAATACAAAGTTATTGTTGTTGGTGGTGGTCATGCAGGCACTGAAGCAGCACTGGCCTCTGCAAGAATTGGTTGCTCAACTCTTTTGATTACTCATAATATAGACTCTCTTGGGCAAATGTCGTGTAACCCCTCAATTGGTGGTGTTGGTAAAGGTCATTTAGTTAAAGAAATAGAGGCTTTGGGGGGGGCGATGGGAAAAGCCGCGGACCTCGCAGGCATACATTTTAGAAAATTAAACGAATCTAAAGGTGCGGCTGTGACAGCAACAAGGGTTCAAGCTGATAGAAGTATTTATAAAAAAGTAGTTCGGTCGGTAATAGAAAATCAAAAGAATCTCGAATTATTTAGTGATGCAGTTTCGCGATTTATGATCTCACACAGTCAAATTAATGGAGTTGTTACCTCTACAAACATAGAGTTTTTCAGTGATTGTGTCGTTCTTACCGCAGGCACTTTTTTGAATGGTAAAGTTCATATTGGCGAGAATAATTATTCAGCTGGTAGGGCAGGTGACCCTTCATCTATAGAATTAGCTACATCAATGGATAACTATGGATTCAAAAGGCAAAGATTAAAAACTGGTACCCCACCAAGAATTGACGGGAATTCTATAGATTTTTCTAAATTAGAAGAACAATGGGGTGACTCTCCAATTCCTTTTTTCTCATCTTCCTCATTAACTGAAAATTCCCCTAAACAGAAATGTTGTTGGATAGCAAAGACAAGACAAAAAACCCACGATATTATTCTCAAAGCACTTCATAAATCACCAATTTTTTCTGGTAATATTTCTGGAATAGGCCCTAGATATTGTCCATCGATAGAAGATAAAGTTGTAAAATTTTCAGAAAAAGATAGTCATCAAATTTTTCTTGAACCTGAGGGGATAAGCACTTCAGAAATATATCCCAATGGAATCTCAACAAGCCTTCCATTTGAAGTTCAACTCGAGTTCGTTCGCTCTATTGACGGTCTTAACAGAGCTCATATTTTACGTCCTGGTTATGCGATTGAGTATGATTACTTTGACCCAAGAAATTTAAAGCCAACTCTCGAAACAAAAACAATTAAAAATTTATATTTTGCTGGCCAAATCAATGGAACTACAGGTTATGAGGAGGCAGCAGCTCAAGGACTTTTAGCAGGTTTAAATGCTGCAAGATCTTCTATTCAAAAGCAAGAGTGGGTTCCAAGCAGAAGCCAATCTTATATTGGAGTTATGGTAGATGACCTTGTGACTTTAGGAGTAACAGAACCATATAGAATGTTTACTAGCAGGGCAGAATATAGATTAAGTCTTAGGGAGGACAATGCAGATTTTCGACTTACTGAGTTGGCTTACAACTTTGGGTTAGTAACAGAAGATAAGTTTAAAAGTTTAATAGCTAAAAAAGATATAATTGAACAGGCAAAAAAGTCACTTATGAGCCTTAAGATAAAACCAACTGAAAAAATAAAGAAACACTTGATGCAAGAATATGAAACTGGATTGTCAAAAGAAATTAGCGCTTTTGATTTCCTAAAAAGACCTAATGTAAATTTTGAAGATGTAGAAAAAATTATCTCTAACAAACTTAGAAACATAAAATTATTAGATGATGATATAAAATTTCAAATCGAGGTCCAAGCTAAATACCAAGGGTATATAAACAAACAGAACAAAGAAATAGAACAGCTAAAGAAAATAGGTGAGACTTTAATACCGGTCAATTTTAATTATGATGAGGCAAAAGGACTTTCAACTGAGTCTCTGAGTAAATTAAAGAAAATTAAGCCCTTAACTTTGTCTCAAGCTTCAAGAATATCTGGTGTTACACCAGCAGCTATTTCAATTTTATCTATTTTTATAAAAAAATATAACAAGAGAGTGAAAGTAGAAATAGATGAAAATTGATATATTTAAAAAAAGCTTAGAACTCCACACCAGAAAAAACAACATAGAGTTAACACAAGAAACAAATATTTCGATTTGTAAATATTTGTTTTTATTAAATAAATGGAACAAAATTCACAATCTTACTGCGCACTCTAATGAGGATCTTTTAGTTAGGCATCATGTCATTGATTCTTTCAAGTCTTTAATACCTTTAAAAAAAAAATTAAAATCAACAAGCCAAAAAAAATTGTCGTAGCGGATATTGGAACAGGGAACGGTGTACCCGGAATAATTTGGGCAATTTTAGAACCAAACTTAGATGTTGTACTAATTGAAAAGATTTTGAAAAAAATAGCATTTCTCAATCATGCAATAGGGTCACTTGATTTAGGAGAGAGAGTTATTACAATTCACAATGATGTTAGAAATATTAGACAGCAAAATTTTGATGTTATTGTTAGTAGGGCTTTTAGTGATTGTTTAAAATTTTTATCTTTTACAGAGGAAATTACATCTAAAAATGCATTATGGATGATAATGACTACTGTTTCCAAAAGTTTAAATGTAAATCAAAATTCATTAGATAAAATAAATTTTGAGGTTATTGATAAAAAACCAATATTTATTGACAAAAATGTCTCGAGTAAAGAAATCGTTTTTTTTAAAAAATTATTGCGAAAACATATAAAAAAATGACAATAGTTCTTTCAATTGCAAACCAAAAGGGAGGAGTTGGTAAAACTACAACTGCTGTAAATTTGTCAGCAGCTTTGTCAAACCTTGGAAAAAAAGTATTATTAATCGACTTAGATCCGCAAGCTAATGCAACTATGGGCAGTGGCGTTGACAAATCAAATTTAGAAACTACAGTTTACCAAATTCTTTTGGGTATCAGTGTTCCCGAAAAAGCTTTAAAAAAAACTAATTCTAAATTTGACCTTCTACCATCTAACAGAGACTTAATTGGTGCTGAAATTGAATTAGCAGATGAAAATAGGAGAGAATTTAAACTACTAGATTCAATCAATAGATTAACTACAAATTATGATTATGTGTTCATAGATTGTCCTCCATCACTTTCATTGTTAACCCTAAACGGTCTTTGTGCATCAAGTGGTGTAATAATCCCAATGCAATGTGAATACTATGCATTAGAAGGGCTTTCAGATTTAATAAATTCAATTAAAAGAGTTCATTCATATTTAAATCCAAACCTCAGCAAAATAGGAATACTTAGAGTGATGTTTGATCCAAGGATGACACTATCTCAACAAGTTAGCGATCAATTAATTACCCACTTCGGTGATAAAGTTTACAGGACTGTGATTCCGAGAAATGTTAGGCTTGCAGAAGCTCCGAGTCACGGACTTCCAATTATGTATTATGATTCCACTTCAAAAGGTTCTAAAGCATATAGCGAATTTGGTAAAGAATTGCTGAATAAAAGCAACAAAATTAAACATTCCTCAAGGGAGTTAGTTTGAATTTAAGAAGAAAAGGACTTGGAAGGGGACTTGATGTTTTGCTAGGTCAAAATCAAGTTGACAACAAATCAGGTCTTAAACTTTTACCCATAAACAAAATTAGACCTGGCTCATCCCAACCAAGGGGAGAAATAGAAAAACAAACCATAAAAGGACTTGCTCAAGCTATAAAATCTCAAGGAGTTCTTCAGCCCATACTTGTAAGAAAAATTGATGGGGAATATTATGAAATAATCGCAGGTGAGAGAAGGTGGAGGGCATCACAAATAGCAGGTTTGAAAGAAATCCCTGTGAATATTAAAGATGTTGACGACAAAGCCGCTTTAGAAATGGCCCTTGTAGAAAATTTGCAAAGAAAAGATTTAAACCCTATTGAAGAGGCTAAAGGCATTGATAAATTAGTAAAAGATTTTGAACTTACCCATGCAAAAGTCGCTGAATCTCTTGGAAAGTCGCGAGTTGCTGTTAGCAATTTGTTAAGATTGTTAAATTCTGAAAAGGAAGTTCAAAATATGTTATTAAGAGGTTTAATTGAGCAAGGTCACGTTCGAGCATTGCTCTCCTTACAAAAAAGTAGACAGATTTTGCTTGCTCAACAAATCATTGACTCAAATTTATCAGTGCGCCAAACAGAAAAAAAAGTAAAAGAACTTTTGTCAAATAGAAACAAGTTGTTTGTAAAAGAAAAAAATGACATCCGAAATCAAGACACGAAAAAATTAGAACAAGAGTTATCAGATTTTTTAAACCTTGAAGTTTCTATCAAATTAAAAAATCCAAAACAAGGGGTAGTTTCAGTTGCCTTCTCCTCTAATGACGAATTTGAAGGCTTTCTAAAAAAAATTAGTTTTGTCACAGAAAAGTAATTATGGTTCAGTATTTAGTTGTTCAATTAATTTTTTTAGTGTTGGGACTTTTTACGTGTTTTTTTTTCTCAACATTACAGAAACAATTAGCTTTATACTAGGTTATCTAGTAAACTGCGTGCCCAATTTATTGTTTGCAATAAATCTTAGGTTATTAACACATTTCAACATAGATAACAGTATAAGACTAATTTTGTTTTTCTTATTTGAAGGTATAAAAGTGATTCTTATAATTTCGCTTATATTCTTAATATCTAAATTAATAGCAAACGTAAGTTGGATAGTACTTTTAGTGGGTCTTTTTAGCAGTCTAAAGGCTATTTATCTAATTCCTTTATTCTCAAGAGTTAAATAAATTAATCAATCGCATGGTTGCAAAGCAAAGTTTTATATAGCAAAATGGAGAGTTGATTAAGTGTAGCAAATTTTAGTTACATTAACTTTTAATTACAATTTCTACATGTTGGGATAATTAGTTTTCGATTGTAAATAACTTTTATAAAACTCTATGGCATCTAGCGAATTGAATTCGTCCGAATACGTCGGTCATCATCTTCTTCACCTTAATAATCAAGGTGAAATGCAAACTAAATTGTTTGATCCAACATTCATAAATATTGACACAGTATTTTGGGGTTTATTTACAGGCCTCTTATCAATATTTTTGTTATGGCTTGCAGCAAGAAAAGCCACATCGGGGACTCCAGGAAGATTTCAAGCAGCAATTGAGATTATAGTCGAAATGGTCGAAGAACAGTCAAAATCCATAGTACATGGTAATCGAAAATTTATAGCTCCATTAGCATTAACAGTTTTTTTGTGGGTGTTCTTTATGAATGCACTTGACTTACTACCTGTAGATTTACCGCATTTCGTTTTTCAAGCAATTGGCTTAGGGGATGTAATTCACTATCACAGAATAGTACCTACAGCTGATTTGAACGGAACGATGGGATTAGCCCTGGGTGTATTCATACTTATGATGTATTACAATTTAAAAATTAAAGGTGTATCGGGATTTATTAAAGAATTATTATTTGCTCCTTTTGGTTCTAACCCTCTTTTGTGGGTATTTAACCTGGGATTAAATATCATTGAGTTTGTCGCCAAAACATTTTCCATAGGTATGAGGTTGTTTGGCAACATGTATGCAGGTGAGTTGATATTTGTTCTTATTGCTCTTTTGGGTGGAAGTGCCACCCTTTTTGGATTTGTTGGCCACGTTATTGCAGGAACTGTCTGGGCACTATTTCATATCTTAATAATCACACTTCAAGCTTTTATTTTCATGATGCTTACGCTGGTTTATATTGGTCAGGCACATGAATCTCATTAAAATGCTTCGAAAGAAGCCCTTCCTAAAGGAGATGTTATGGATTCTGTAGTTGGTTTAGTAGCTATTGCAGCTGGTTTAATAATTGGTTTAGGCGCCGCAGGTGCTTGTATTGGTATTGGCATTATGGGCAGCAGATTTTTGGAAGCTTCCGCAAGGCAACCTGAATTGATGAATACTCTTCAAACAAAAATGTTTTTACTGGTTGGATTAATAGATGCTGCTTTCATTATTGGCACTGGTATAGCTCTATGGTATACAACAGCTAATCCTTTCCTTGCTCAACTATAATTCGAAAATATTAGTAAGGAGTTTCTCATATGAATTTGAACGCAACTCTTATAGCCCAACTGGTTGTTTTTTTCATCCTAGCTTGGTTCACCATGCGTTTTGTTTGGCCGCCAATTATGCAAGCAATTGACGAAAGAACTCGCAAAATTGCTGAGGGTCTTGAAGCTTCTGAAAAGAGTAAAGAACAACTTTTACTAACTGAAAACAAGGTAAAGCAAGAGATGAAGTTACTCAATGATAAAGTACAAAATAGAATATCAGATGCAGAAAAAAGAGCATCAATAATAATTGATGAAGCGAAGTTAAAAGCAGACATAGAAGCTCAAACCATTATCGACAATGCGAGAAAGGAGGCTGCTAATGAAGCTCTTAAAATCCGCGATCAATTAAGAAGTGAGGTTTCTAAATTGGCCTTGATTGGTGCTGAAAAAATATTAAAAAATCAAATAGATAAAAAACTACACGCAACTATTTTAAAAGATATTGAGGCCGAACTCTGACATGCCCGAATTTGCCACATTAGCTAGACCCTATGCAAATGCGCTGCTTGATATTTCACTAGAAAAGTCTTTAGATTTTACAAAACTTTTAGAGACTGTTGATAAAATCATTTCGAACAGTAATTTTCAAAGATACATAAGTGACCCATTAAAAAATAAAAATTTACATGCTAAGTTTATTATGGAAATTCTAGGTGATAATCAAAGTAAAGAATTTGAAAAATTTATTTATGAAATTTCTATCAATTCGCGTTTAAATGTTTTGAATGAAATTTATGTCCAATATAAGAAAATGATGAACTCACACAATGGAATTACAAATGTCAAAATAATTACGGCTTTCGATTTGGAACATGAAGAGCTTGATAACTTGCTAAACAAACTTGAATCAAAATACAAAAAAAAATTAGAAGCAGAAGTAATAGTTGACCAGAGTCTTCTAGGTGGAGTTAGGATTGAAATAGGAGATAAGGTACTTGATGGTTCAATAAGATCTAGAATAAATAGACTCAAGTCTTCATTGCTATCTTGACATTGATAAACAAGAATAATAAGTAATTTAGGAGTAATAATGCAGCTTAATTCAGCAGAAATCAGTGAACTGATCAAAAACAAAATAAAGGGTCTTGAAGAAAAGACAGAGACTAGTACCCAAGGAACAGTCATTTCTGTAACTGACGGCATTTGTAAAGTTCATGGCTTGTCTGAAGCAATGCAAGGTGAAATGCTAGAATTTACGGGTGGAACTTTTGGGCTTGCTTTAAACTTGGAGAGGGACTCAGTAGGAGCTGTGATTCTGGGGGAATATGAACATATTTCTGAAGGTGATACAGTTAAATGTACTGGTAGGATTTTAGAAGTTCCTGTTGGCCCTGATTTGATGGGTAGGGTTGTTAACTCCCTTGGTCAGCCAATTGATGGCAAGGGCGAAATACCAAATGAAGAGACCGCCCCAATTGAAAGAATTGCACCGGGTGTTATAGCCCGTAAATCTGTTTCACAACCCCTGCAAACAGGTCTTAAAGCTATTGATTCTATGGTCCCAATTGGCAGGGGACAAAGGGAATTGATTATCGGTGATAGGCAAACTGGTAAAACGGCAATAGCTATTGACACGATAATTAACCAAAAAGGAAAAGATGTTATTTGTATATATGTTGCAATTGGTCAAAAGGCTTCATCTATAAAAAATGTTGTTAGATCACTTGAGCAGAACGGAGCATTGGAATACTCAATAGTTATTGCTGCAGCTGCATCCGATTCTGCTGCAATGCAGTACATTGCGCCCTATTCAGGATGTGCTATGGGAGAGTATTTTAGAGACAAAGGTGAAGATGCATTAATAATCTATGATGATTTATCCAAACAAGCAGTTGCTTATAGACAAGTTTCACTTCTTTTAAGAAGGCCACCAGGTAGAGAAGCTTTCCCTGGTGACGTGTTCTATTTACATTCACGATTGCTTGAAAGAGCAGCTAGAGTTAATGAAGATTATGTAGAAAAATTAACTGATGGAAAAGTCAAAGGTAAAACTGGGTCGTTAACAGCCTTGCCAATAATTGAAACTCAGGCTGGAGATGTATCTGCTTTTGTTCCTACTAATGTCATTTCAATTACAGATGGTCAAATTTTTTTGGAAACAAATCTTTTTAATTCTGGCATTAGACCTGCAATTAATGCAGGTATTTCTGTATCCAGAGTTGGTGGTGCTGCACAAACAAAATTGATTAAAAGCTTGTCTGGTGGAATAAGAACTGACTTAGCGCAATATAGGGAGCTAGCAGCATTTGCCCAGTTTGCATCTGATTTGGACGATGCAACTAGAAAACAACTTGACAGAGGCGCAAGAGTAACTGAATTACTTAAGCAACCTCAATACTCTCCACTCCCAATTTCTATAATGGCGGTATCTCTATACGCAGTTAATGAAGGTTTTTTTGATGATGTTGAATTAGCTGATGTACTTAAATTTGAGTCAAATTTGCACAATTATCTCAAAAATTCAGAAACTTACTCAAAGTTATTGGCAGATATTGAGAAAGATCAAAAGTTAACAGAAATAACTGAGAAAAAACTTAATGACGCAATTTCAGATTTTAAAAATCAATTTAAATAATATATTTCAAGGTTGAAAATATGGCAGCCGGAAAAGAAATCCGAGATAAAATTAAAAGTGTTGAAAATACAAAAAAAATAACCAAAGCGATGGAAATGGTTGCTGCCTCCAAAATGCGTAAAGCACAGAGTCGCATGCATTCTGCTAGACCTTATTCCAACAAAATCCGAGCTATTGCTAGTCATCTTTCACAAGCCAATTCAGAATATGTTCATCCATTTATTAGAACTAATGACAAGTCAAATAAAGTTGGTTTAATAGTTGTTTCAACTGATAAAGGATTATGTGGAGGACTTAATACAAACTTGTTTCGACAAGTTTTAAATAAAATTAAGGAGGTTGAGTCAGAAGGGAAAGAAATTGTTTCAGTTGCACTTGGTAACAAAGCATTCGGGTTTTTAAATCGTATAGGTGTAAATGTAGTTGCCAGCTCGACAAACCTTGGAGATTCACCAAATTTAGAGAAATTTATTGGATCTACTAAAGCTCTTTTTGAACTCTTCGAGAATGACCAAATAGGAAAATTATTTGTTTGCTCGAATAAGTTTGTTAACACCATGAAACAAGACCCTTGCATTGAACAATTGTTGCCGTTAACATCAAAAAATTTTCAAATTTCAAGTAAATATACTTGGGATTATTTGTATGAACCTGACTCAAAAACAGTTATTGACGAACTTCTCAAAAGATATGTTGAGTCGATAGTTTTTCAGTCAGTTGTTGAGAACATTGCATCAGAACAATCGGCTAGAATGGTTGCAATGAAGGCAGCAACAGATAACGCTGGTAATGTTATTGATGAATTAAAACTTGTTTACAATAAAACAAGACAGGCTGGAATAACTAAAGAATTGTCAGAAATAGTTGCAGGTGCATCTGCCGTATAAATTTAAGTTTAGCTTTACATTTCAAATGTGAGAGGAATTATGATTGAAGGAAAAATTGTTCAATGTATTGGAGCTGTAGTTGATGTTGAGTTTCCAAGAGATAAATTACCAAAAGTACATGACGCTTTAAAAATGGATAATTCTGACTTGACACTTGAAGTTCAGCAACAATTAGGTGATGGAGTTGTCAGAACCATAGCTTTAGGTTCATCTGATGGTCTTAGAAGAGGTATGATAATCAAAAATACAGGTGCGCCCATAAGTGTTCCCGTAGGAACTGCAACTTTAGGAAGAATCATGGATGTGTTAGGAAATCCTATTGATGAGGTTGGTCCAGTTAACACAAATCAATTGGCAGCTATCCACAGAGAGGCACCTCCATATGACGAATTATCTCCTTCTCAAGAACTTTTGGAAACAGGTATAAAAGTAATTGATCTTGTGTGCCCTTTTGCAAAAGGTGGAAAAGTTGGACTATTCGGTGGTGCTGGCGTTGGTAAAACAGTAAATATGATGGAACTAATCAACAACATTGCAAAAGCCCACTCAGGTTTGTCAGTTTTTGCAGGAGTCGGTGAAAGAACGAGAGAAGGGAATGACTTTTACCACGAAATGATAGAGGCAGGAGTAGTAAACCCTGAAGAGTTTTCTTCATCTAAAGTTTCCATGGTTTATGGACAAATGAATGAACCTCCAGGCAATAGGTTAAGAGTTGCTTTAACAGGTTTAACTATTGCTGAGTCATTTAGGGACGAAGGTAAAGACGTACTGTTTTTTGTTGATAACATATACAGATATACACTTGCTGGAACTGAAGTGTCCGCACTCCTTGGTAGGATGCCTTCTGCAGTTGGATATCAACCAACTCTTGCTGAAGAAATGGGCAAACTTCAAGAAAGAATTACATCAACTAAAACTGGTTCAATTACATCAATTCAAGCTGTATATGTTCCTGCTGACGATCTGACTGATCCTTCTCCTGCCACAACTTTTGCACACTTGGATTCAACGGTTGTATTGTCAAGGGATATTGCTGCGTTGGGGATTTATCCTGCTGTTGACCCTTTAGACTCCACATCCAGACAACTTGACCCTAATGTTGTGGGTTCAGAGCATTATGAAACTGCAAGGTCTGTTCAAGGAACTCTGCAAAAATACAAGGAATTAAGAGACATCATAGCAATTCTCGGTATGGATGAGTTAGCACCAGAGGACAAGCTAATAGTAGCTCGAGCTAGAAAAATGCAAAGGTTTTTGTCTCAACCATTTCATGTGGCAGAAGTTTTTACCGGATCTCCTGGAAAATATGTTTCATTAAAGGATACGATTCAGGGATTCAAAATGATTAATTCTGGAGAGCTGGATCATCTTCCCGAGCAAGCTTTTTATATGGTCGGAACCATTGACGAAGCGATAGAAAAAGGCAAGAAAATTCAATAAGTATTTTTGATGAATAATAACTTAAAACTAGAAGTTGTTTCAGCTCATGATAGTATTTTTTCAGGACAAGTCTTGTTTGTTGTCGTTCCTGGCGAAGATGGTGAGCTAGGAATTTACCCAAAACATACTCCCTTAATTACCAGGATTAAACCAGGCACTTTAAAGTATAAAGATATAGAAGGAAATGAAAAATTTCTAGTTGTTGCGGGCGGAGTATTAGAGGTGCAGCCTGATTTAGTCACGGTTCTTGCTGACACAGTTATCAGAGCAGAAGGGATTGACAAGGAAAGGTCTTTAGAAGCAAAAAGAAACGCTGAAAACTTGATTCAAAAAGGTAGTATTGGAGATATAGATTTGGCAAAAGCTCATGCTGAGCTGGCATTTGCTATAGCTGAATTGTCAGCAATTGAAAAATACAGGGGAAAAAAATAAAATCCATTAAAAGGGATCTGATTTTAAGGGCAATAAAAAAAGAGCCTGTTGAAAGAACACCCGTTTGGTTAATGCGACAAGCTGGAAGATACCTTCCAGAATATAATGCAATTAGGAAAAAAGCTGGCTCTTTCATGAACTTGTGTAAATCTGCTGAGTATGCTTGTGAAGTCACCATACAACCAATAGAAAGATTTAACCTTGATGCTGCTATTTTGTTTTCAGACATTTTGACTATTCCTGATGCAATGGGATTAGGTTTAAATTTTGTAGAAGGACATGGGCCAAAATTTTCAAAGGTGATTGATAATGAAAAAGCAATTTTTGAACTTCCTGCGATTGATCCCAACCTTGAACTAGCCTATGTTGAAGATGCAGTTTCAACCATTAAAAGAAATTTAGATTGTCAAATACCATTAATTGGTTTTTCTGGTAGTCCTTGGACGCTTGCATGCTATATGACATCTGGAGGTTCCAGCAAAGATGATTTTATGACTACGAGAAGTTGGATGTATAAAAATCCTCAAGCGCTAGAGGTTTTACTTAAAAAATTAGAAAAAATAATTTTAGATTATTGTGTGATGCAACATAAAGCAGGTGCCGATATCATAATGATTTTTGACACTTGGGGGGGGCTTCTTAATGACCAGCAGTATAAAAAATTTTCATTGAATTATTTAAATCAAATTGTCAAAAATTTGCATGCTAATTTTCCACTTTTGCCAGTTATCTTATTCTCAAAAGGCAAATCTAATTCAGCTTTAGAAATAGCCAACTCAGGATGTAATGTTGTTGGCTTAGATTGGACTGCAAATATTCCAAGAGTAATCAAAGAAATAGGAGAAAGATGTTCACTTCAGGGCAATTTAGACCCATCAGTTTTGCTTGGGGATACAAATTATATAGAGAAAGAAGTTAAATCTACGATAGATAAATTTCTTGTAAATGGGTTTTCTACTGGACATATATTCAATCTAGGCCACGGAATCTCTCAATTTACTCCACCTGAAAATGTTTCATGCCTTGTAGATGCTGTTAGAAAATTTAGTTCGAGAAATTTATGATTGTTCAGGTGGCTGTTGATCTGCCTCAGATCGGACCACTAGATTATGAATTAGAAACTGACAACAAATTTGAGGAGGTAAAAGGAAGGTGGGTCTTGATTCCACTCAGAAACAAATTACAAATAGGTTTAATACTTGGGAAAAAAGTAAAAATTAGTTCTCATGTAAAGTTAAAAAAAGTACATTCAATAGTTACTCAACTTCCTAAAATGAACGATCGATGGTTATCATTTGCGATTTTTGCTTCCAATTACTATCACAAGTCTATCGGACAAACGGTTTTTAGCTCAATGCCAAGAACACTAAAAGATCATAAAACTTATTTATTAGGCCAAAAAAAAAACAAAGAAATACGTGCTGATCAACTAGTTAGTAACACTAAGGAAAAAAATAGAAATCATCCGCAGTTTGAAAAATTACATTTGAATCAAGAGCAAAAAAAAGCAGTCAAGGAAATTAATGCTTCCGAAAAACCTGTACTTTTGCATGGGGTAACTGGCTCAGGTAAAACAAGGGTTTATGCCGAAATTATTCAACAAACTATAAAAAAATATCCAACCTCACAAATACTTCTCTTAGTCCCTGAAATTGGGTTGACTCCGCAATTAGAAAAAAATATGAGAGAAATGCTTAAAGGGGTTGAGATTAATTTGTTTCATAGCGAACAAACAGCCCTAAGTAGAAGCAAGGTTTGGATTTCTTCTTCAATGGGATTTCCATCACTAATTATTGGTACTAGACTATCTGTTTTTTTACCACTTCCAAAATTAAATCTAGTAATAGTTGATGAGGAACACGATACATCATTTAAACAACAAGAGGGTTTAAGGTATTCCGCAAAAAACTTAGCATTGTGGAGAGTTCAATCGGTCTCGGGAAAAATTATTCTTGGTTCTGCGACACCTAGTATCGAATCATGGTTCTTAGTCAAAAAAGAAAAATATCAGAAAATTGTATTGTCTAAACAAGCTACAAAAAGTCCTAAGGCATTAGTTAAGACAATTGAATTAGACTCTCAAGGTGAAAGATCTGGTGTGAGCAAATATTCAGAAGAGAGAATACGGCTTACCCTTGATAATAACCTTCAAGTTCTCGTTTATATAAATAGAAAAGGATGGGCTCCAATTTTAGGATGTAGAGAATGCGGGTGGGCAGCAAGTTGTATTTATTGTGAAGCACACATGGTGCTTCATAAGAAAAATAATATATGGACATTAATTTGTCATCATTGTGGCTCAAAAAATAGGGTGTCTAAAATATGTCCAGAATGTTCAAATATGGATATACAGGCAATTGGTAAGGGTACAGAAAAGATTGAAGTAACATTGGAAAGAATGTTTCCAAAAGCAAGAATTGTAAGGATGGACAGACAAAGAATTAAAGGACGTAAACTTCTTGCAAAAAATTTAAGTCAGATACTTAATGGTGGCTTTGATATTATTGTTGGAACACAAATGATGGCCAAAGGTCATGATTTTCCTAAATTAGGCTTAGTTTTGGCAATAGACGTAGACTCTCAGTTAAAAAATACAGATTTTAGAGCCCCGGAAAGACTATTTGCTTCACTAATTCAAGTTGCTGGAAGAGCTGGTCGGCACTTTGGCCAGTGTGAAAAAGAAGCTGAAGTTGTTTTAGAAACAAGAAATCCAAAAAACAAATTTTTTGAATATTTGATAAATTCTGATTTAGAAGGATTTTATAAAAAAGTTATGGAAGAAAGAAGAAAACATTGTTTACCTCCATTTACAAATATAGCTTCTATAAGAATGTCACATAAGGAAGAGAAAATTCTTAACTTTGGTTTATCAACCTTATTAAATATGATTTGTGAGTTTATTGAAAAAGTTTTACCAACAAAAAAAAATACTATTTCAGTAAACGGACCATTGCCTGTTTATCCTTTAAAAGTATCAGAACGATACAGAGGACAATTGATAATTGAATCAGAAAAAAGAAAAGATCTACACATGTTATTAAAAAGTATAGAGGAATGGAAAACACTTAAAACAAAATTTAACGGATATATCGATGTAGACCCAATTGAGTTTTGATTAGGTTTTTTTTGAAAAATAAATCATAATTTTAGCACCGTTACCCATTAGGCTTTTTAAAATATTGGGAAGCTCCTTGAAACTTCCTGAATTTTTAGCCCAATTCGCATGCGCTGTCTCATCTTCAAGCATGGATTCAATAACTAAGATTGAAGACTTATCTTTTAATGGAATTATAGATAAATGTCCCCTGAGGTGTTCGGCGACTTGGTTCTCAGTCTCAGCTAAGAAGCTTGTAGAGTATCTTTTACCAGATACGCTTGCAAAAACACCCAAAAAAAAAGCTCCGAAATACCAAAGAGAATTAAAATAACTTTCATGAGAACTAAGTTTTTTCAGTTGAGAGCTTGTCCAAATAAGATGATCAGCTTCTTCATTAGCTGCATTGGAAAGATATTCTACCAGTTGTGAATCTTTTTCAAAAAACAGTTGTCCTTGATATAAAGCCTGAGCGGCAACCTCTCCTGAATGATTTACTCTCATAAGTTTTGCGGAATATTGAGATTCAGAAGGAGTCAAGGGTGAATTTTTTACTGAATCACCAGGATTAGCTCTTCCAGTTCCAGTAAGGCCTCCCGAAACAGTTTTGACGAAATTATCTATCAAACCAATTAAATGATCTGAGTTATTTTCTTCTCTCAATGTCTTATTTGAAATTAGCGCCAGAGTTATTGGAGAGATAAATGACAGCACCTTTTATTTCATCGTCGCTATGAATTCCTCCGCCTTGAGCAGCCATACTCCCCTTGCCATTGAGTGCTGAGTATACTAATTTGTCTAAACCCTGAGAAAGTCTAGATTTCCATGCGACGTTGTCTCCAAATTTTGGAGCTTGCAATAAGCCAGCTGCATGGCATGCAGCGCATCGAGCGTTATATACCTCTTCTCCAGAAAGCGAAACTTTTTTTAAAGTAGATTCTGTCGCTTGAGAATTAGCTAAATTTACGTCAATCTCAACAGGTTCTGTTGAAAGAGATCCTAAAGGTTGAATTCTATATGATACTGCCTCATCAGAGTATGCATCTTCCCCTTCAGTTGGAGCAGACAAGTTAGCAACATATTGGGTGAGTAGGACGATTACAAAAATAGGAATTATGAAAGATGCAATGATAATAATTATCAATTGCTTAGGTGTTTTGATTGGATTCTCACTCATAATAAAACCTTATTTAACCTATAAATATTTTTATATGATTTATTATATCTAAGTTAGTTTCAAAGCACCTTAAAAATAACTTATTCTCGTGTTATGGTAAGCGTCTGTAGCTCAGTGGATAGAGTTCTGGCCTCCGAAGCCAGTGGTCGCAGGTTCGATTCCTGCCAGACGCACCAAATTTAATTAAAATGTAAAAAAACTTAATGAAAGTTAAACTACAAGTGTATTTGAATCAACTAAAATTAAAATAAACTACTGATGCTACCGAATTGGAAAGAACGTCTCTCCAGCTTAGTTTCCGAAGCTGTATTACAAAGCTTTGAGATTGAAGACTTTAAAAAAAATAACATTTTACCAAAAGAAAAAATCATAGCATCTATTTCGCGCCCAAGAAATTCTGGAAATGGAGATGCTTCATCAAATATTGCTTTTTTACTTTCAAAAATTTTTAACTCAAATCCAATGGAAATATCATCAAAAATTCTACAATTTATAGAAGATAGTAAAGTTGTCACCGAAAAAAATTTATGTAAAAAAATTGAAATCGCACGCCCAGGTTTTATAAATTTTTGGTTTTCAGATCGAACAAAATTTGATGTTATCAGGGAAATATTTACAAATAAAGAATTTGGTTATAATAAAAAAAAATGTTCAGGCCAGAAAATTATTATTGAATATGTCTCTGCCAACCCTACTGGCCCATTACATGTTGGTCATGCAAGACAAGCTGTCTTAGGTGATTCGATCGCCAATATACTCATAGCTCATGGTGCTGAAGTTTTTAGAGAGTTTTATTACAACGATGCTGGTAATCAAATAGACAATTTAACTAATTCTGTCAAAGCAAGAATGAATGGCATAACTCCTAGTGACCCCTTATTTCCAGTTGATGGGTATCAAGGAGATTACATAAAAGAAATTGCAAAAGATTTTATAAAAGGAAAAATTTCATCAATTAAAAAAAACAAGATGGACGATGAAATTAAAAAGTTTGCAGTTAGTTATATCAGAAGCGAGCAGAAAAATGATTTAGCAGCTTTGGGAGTTTCATTTGACGGTTACTGTTTAGAATCTTCTTTTTACGAAAATGGTGAGATAGAAAAAGTAATAGATAAGATTACTAAAAACAAAAAAACTTTTGAAAAAGATTCTGCATTATGGTTTAAATCTTCAATCTATGGAGATGACAAAGACAGAGTAATGAGAAAATCTGATGGAGCTTACACGTACTTTGTTCCAGACTTGGCCTACCACTTTCAAAAATGGAACAGAGGTTTTAAAAAAGCGATAAACATTCAAGGTTTTGATCACCATGGAACTATCAAAAGAGTATCCTCTGGTCTTCAAGCTCTAGATGAAGGCATAAATAAAGATTTCCCTAAAACAATTCTTCATAAAATGGTTAAAGTTGTTAAAGACCACAAAGAAGTTAAAATATCTAAGCGAAGTGGTTCTTATGTAACGTTAAGAGATTTAATTTGTTGGGCAGGTAATATAGAAAATTATAATGATTATGTAAATTTTCCAGAAAATCCTGAAACAAACAAAAAAATTAGAAAAGGAAAAGACGTTGTTCGGTTCTTCTTAATATCCAAAAAAGCTGAAACTGAGTTCACGTTCGATGTGGACATAGCCAAAAAGCAAAATGAGGAAAATCCAGTTTTTTATATTCAATACGCCTATGCAAGAGCATATAACTTGATTAAGGGATCTGGTTCATGTAATGAAGATTTACTTGAGTTTTTCTATTCATTAACATCAAAAGATACTGATAAAATTGTAAGTTTATTGGATTCCGAAAAAGAAACCAGGTTGTTTCTTCGATTAGCTGAATTTCCAACAATTATTGATAATGCTGTAACTGAATTGTCTCCTCATGTGATAACCTTTTATTTGATGGATTTAGCTGGAGACTTTCATAGTTATTACAACGAAACTAAAATAAATGTTGAGAACGAAATTCAAAAAAATTCAAGGTTGCTTCTTGTTTTGGCTTTTTCTATTGTATTAAAAAGATGTCTTAGCTTGTTGGGAATTTCGGCTCCAAAAAAAATGTAAAAATTTTTACAGAACGGACTTTTTAAACATAAATCATGATGCAAAAACCATATGGACTTAGTTTGGTCAGTTTTTTTCTTGGTTTGACAATAGGATTGATCATTGCAGCTTACATAGCATTTTATGTTACTAAAACTCCTGTTCCATTTGTTGATAGGCTTAATGATACAAATTTAATTGATCCTAAGAAGCTAAATAACTCAAACTCAGAAGCAGATGGAGTCATTGTGAAAGTTTTACCTGAGAAAGAGGTCATCTTTCCACCGGACGAGATGGAGTCACTAATCAACAAGGTAGAATCCAGAATAAGTGATTCTGAAAAAAATAAAAAAAACATCGCTACTATGGATAAGAAAAAAAAGGATACAGCTCCTGTAGAAGTAATAACCCAAAAGAAAAGTGTAGTTGATTCAAAGAAAAAAATTAAAACATATTACCTACAGGTGGGTGCATTTAGATCAATGGAAGAAGCAGAGAGAATGAGGGCAAAATTAGCCTTTCTGGGCTTTGAGGCTTCGCTATATAAAAAAACCAAACCAGGAAGTATTTTTTATAGAGTAAGATTGGGAGCATTCAACAGTGAGGAAGAACTTAACAGAGTTAAAAAGCGTCTCAGTGATGGTAAAATAAAATCTCACACAGTTGTTGGAGAAAAAAATTGATTGTAAATTTAACGAATTATTCTGATTCACGACAATTCTTAGCGAATCTGAGAATATTCTTGACATATCTTTTTGTCTTTCTTTTGACTCAATTTAACAATGTTGCACATTCTTTTGATTTTGACGAGGGTATTGACTACAAAGTTATTAATACTTCCGGTTCAAAGTCTTCAAACAAGCTTGAAGTGATAGAGTTTTTTGGGTATTTTTGTCCTCATTGTAAAAGTTTTTCTCCTGCAATTAAAAAATGGGAAAAATCACTCCCTAGTAATGTTAAGTTTTCTCAACTTCATGTTCCTTTCAGAGACATCAATCATCAACGATTGTTTTTTGCTCTAGAAAATATTAATTCTGAAGAAAAATTACACTACAAAATCTTTAACGCTGTTCAAGTTCAAAGGCTTCCATTAAATAACTTTCTAGATATTCTTTCTTGGGTTGAAGATCAAGGAATTGATGAAAAAATTTTTGAAGAATCATGGAATTCTACCAAAGTAAAATCGGATATGAATAAAGCATCAAAATTGATGAAACTTTACAAGATTGACGGTGTTCCGCAAATTGTTGTTAACGGTTCTTATATAACTTCTCCAGCAATGGTCGGTGGTAGTCATAAAAGAGTTCTTAAGTTAGTTAATTACTTATTGAAAAAAAAACAATGATTATTTTTTTGATATTTGATTATAAATCTCATTTTTAGAAACTTTAAAAAATTTGGAAACTATTGCTGCAGTTTCCGACTTCTTAAGATGTGATTTTAAGAGATTTACCAAATTTTGGATCTCTTCATAATTTTGGTTCTTTTTTTCATTAATAATTGTTTCAACTGCTATCACATACTCTCCAGATAAGGAGTTTGAATTACTTAAACTTTTTTCTTGCCTGTAATTTATATATTCAATAATTTTTCCCCACCAAAGAGTTTCAAACTTTTTTGTCAGTTCTCTACCAACAAAAATCATACAATTTCGACCTAACACACTCAAACAAACCTGAAGTAAGGAGTCAATTCTGTGTGGCGTTTCAAAAAAAAGAGAAACACCTGATGTACTTTTGATCCTGTTAAAGAATAATAATCTTGAATTTTTTTTTATAGGTGCAAAACCCCAAAAAACCACAGGATTATTTTGGTCAAATTTAAATCCGCAAACCGAAATTGCAGTAGTTAGTGCACTTGCACCTGGAATTGGAGTAATTGAAAATCTAGATCTTCTAAATTCATTTACTATGAAAGTTCCAGGATCTGAAATTGATGGCGTTCCAGCGTCGCTAACATAGCCGACTATGGACGAATGGCTTATTTGAGGTAAGAATTTGGAGATAACTTTTTTTTCATTGTATTGATTTAACGAATGAATTCCATTTTTTGGAAATTTAATTTCAAAAAAACTATAAATCTGTTTTGCTTTCCTAGTATCCTCAGCAAAAAGTAGATCCAGCCTTTCTAATATTTTAACTGCTCTATAACTCATGTCGTCCAAGTTCCCGATTGGCGTTGATATTAAATAGAGTCCAGGTTTTAAATTCTTATACTGTTCATTTTTTGATTTCATAACTTTAACTTAACAGGTAAATACGATTGTTATCTAAGTATTCACTCTTTTTTTTTGCTGGACTATACTAGAAGTATGAAAAATATTTTAGAAATAAGTAAGGTTATTAATTTCAGGTTCTCTAGAACATTAATAATTATTATTTTGTGTTCTACTATTGTTTCTGGATGTTTCCCAGTAGTGGCAACAAGCATTGTTGCAGGTGCTGTAGCAGTCTCTGATAGAAGGACAGCTGGAATAATCCTTGAAGACGAAACTATTGAAATAAAATTTATCAAAGAAAAAATAAATAGGTACTCCTCAAATAAAAGCATTTCCATATCGGCAACGAGTTTTAACAGAACTGTTCTCCTAACAGGATGGGTTCCAAGCGAAAATTTTAAACAAGAAGTTGCTAAATTAACAGCTAAGATCGAAAATGTCAGACACATCATTAATGAAATTAATATTGGTCCACCAGCAACCTCGGCTACATTTGGTAAAGACGTTATTCTCACTGCTAAAGTCAAAGCAAGTTATATTGATGAAAAGAATCTCAGTGGAATAGTTGTAAAAGTGAAAACAGAATCTTCTGTGGTTTACTTGATGGGAATAGTTAGCGAAAAAGAAGCATCTCTTGCCGCAGACATAGCTTCAAGAATAGTCGGAACAAAAAGAGTTGTTAAAGCATTTGAAATTGTCACTGATGAGGAAATAAGAAGGCTGGAGAGCAATGTTCAATCTGAAAAAAATAATTAGCCTTCCAAATTAATTTGCTTGTTTATCAATTTGTCATATTCTGATTGTATTTTTTTGAAAACTGGTCCAATTTTTTTTTCTATAATCTTGTTTTCCTTATTTAAAGTTTTTATCTCGGTGATCGCTATAACTTCTCTTGTAGCGGATGACATAAATATTTCTTCTGCATTGATAAAGTTTTCATAGCTAATATTGCAACGCTTGAACCCAATCTTGACTTTTTTACATATCTTTTTAATTAACTTTATTCTTATACCTTCCAATATATTTGGACTTTTTTCTGGTATTAAAACTACATCATTTTTTACTATCCAAATAGTAGATGCAGCTCCTTCGGTCAATAGACTATTTTTAAAAAGAACTGCTTCCGCACAACCATCTTTGTAAGCTTCTTCTCTTGCCAAAACATTAGCTAGCAAAGAAATAGATTTTATATTACAACTATTCCATCTGTTATCGTTAAGTATTGTTACTTTTACACCTCTTTCTCTTTCGTATATTGTTGGTCTAACCAACTCAGAGGACATAGCAAAAATAGTTGGTAAGCACCAGTTCTTGGGAAAAGCATGATTTCTTTTTGAGACTCCTCTAGTAATTTGAATATAAATTATCTGATGATTCCCTTTGTTTCTTTTGACAAGTTCATTGACTATATTTAATAACTTTATCTTTGATAAGTTTGTATTTATTTGAATAGAGTTTAAGCTTTTAAATAATCTTGAAAGATGCTCATCAAAGCAGAAAAGAGTTTTATCGTATACTGGAACAACTTCATAAACTCCATCAGCAAAAAGAAATCCTCTATCTAATGGTGAAATTTTCACTTTTGCCAAAGGCATAAACTTATCATTGAAATAAGCGATAGTACTATGATCTATTTCTTCTTTAGAAAGCATTTTTTTCATATCAATAATCGTGTAACCACTTCATTCCCAACAATATGTTTTTCAATTATTTCATCAATATCCGAGCGATCAATGTATTGATACCAAACTCCCTCAGGGTAAATAACCATCACAGGGCCTTCATCACATCTAGAAAGACATCCTGCTCTGTTTATTCTAATTGATGATGTTACATAGGGTCCTAGTTCCCTCAAGCGATCCTTCGCATATTTTTGAAGTTCAGTTGCACCATAATTATTACAGCAAGTTTCATCTTTACCTCTATCGTTTAAGCAAAAGAAGATATGTTTACTAAAATATGACATAAAGTAGCTAGTTCAATCAGTATTAATCAATTACATTATATGAGATGTGGAAAAAAAATTATTTAGGTAGAATCGATTCTACTCAAAAAGAAGCAATTAGTAGAATTAAAAGAGGCAAAATTTCCATTCCGGAGGTTTTTTTTAGTTTCATTCAGTTTGCTGGGTATGGAAGACATGGCAGAAAATGGAGGAGTTCAAAACATTCCTTGGCAATTAGTTACGCATGGCCTGAAGCAATTTCAAAAAATTTAAATATTTCTTTAATTCCTATTATTGCAAGTACTCTAATTGTTGATGGATTAGAAAATTTTGCAAGTTTACGTCCTTTTACTCTAGGTTTAAAATGGCCGAATGATTTGATGAGAAAAGAGAAGAAAATAGGGGGCGTACTTGTTCAAATGATTAATCACGATAACAATATTTGGATTGTTGTTGGGATTGGAGTCAATTTACTTTGGGACTCTCTTGAAAACAGTAAAAACTTTGGAAGCTTGTTTGATGGTGATTACAATGCTGACCTAAATGATGAATTGGTGGAAATTATTTCAAAAAAAATGTTAGCTTTCACTAATCCCGTAGATGATAAAAAGGTTATTCAAATTTTTAATAAACGAGATATTTACTTTGAAAAAAAAGTGAAAATATTACACAACCGTCAAGAGTTTTTTGGTAGAAATTGTGGTGTTAAAAAAAATGGAGGTATTTGTTTAAAAGATTCTGAAGGAAAAAAGAAAATCTTTCTGCTTGGAAGCTTGAGGCCATTATGAAATTACTACTTGAAATAGGAAATACAAGGTTGAAATGGGTTCTACTGCAGAATTTTTCAGTTTCTAATAAAACATTAGCAAGAAAGGGGTCACTTTACATAAAAGATCTTAATAGTTCCTTCAAAGATATTAAAGACAATCTACTTTTTAAAGAAATAACTGATAGTAGAGATCAGATTCTTAAAAGTCATTTATATTTTAAAAAAGATATAAAAAAATCGCGAATAGAAGTTACTTGGTTAAGTGTTGGACCAGAAGAAGTTGAAAAAAAGGTTATTCAAATTCTCACTACAATAATTGGTAAAACGCCACCTAAGAAACTATTGACCCCATACACTGGGTCTTTGACTCTTAATTTAAATTACGCTGAAATTGAAGTCAGATGTAGTTACGATGATCCGAAAGCATTTGGGGCTGACCGTTGGGCAGCATTAGTTGGTTTAGCAGCCCTAGGTCCACCACCTGTTAAAAGTGAAAAAGATGGCTATCAAATTACGCTTGTATCATCTGGAACAGCTACGGTAGTTGATCACATTACATGGAAGATTATGAAAGATAAAACATGGAAATGTGAATTAACTGACGGAATGATTTATCCAGGATTTGAAAAGATGTACTCAGCTATATCTTTTGTTAAGAACATAAATCCTAAGAAAAATAGAAATATAAAATTTAATCCACGAAATACAAATGACGCAATCAATAGCGGTATAGCAAAGTGTCAAGTTTCAACAGTAAGCAATCGAAATTCAAATATTGTTTTAGTTCATGGAGGTTGTTCAAAAGAGTGGATTAGAGCTTTTTCACTATTCAAAGCAAAAGATGTAAAAGCAATTGAACGTCCTTGGTTGGTGTTTGAAGGAATTCACACCTTGAGTACAATTATTTGAATCTAAATTTATAAAAAGTTATTTTTGGTTATCTTTAATTTGTTTGTTAAGGCTTTTACGAAAGAGATTTAACTCTTTAACATTTTCAAAAGATTGATCGAACAAAAGTGATAAATTATGAAGAATTCTATCAGTCACTTTCTTCTCCCAATTTGTATCAAATTTAATTTGTTTGTCTAGCCAATGTTCAAGCCACCCTGGTTCAGGCAGTTTACTTTGAACTGTATCATTGGGAAATAATTTCTGATTAACGTGAATATTGGTTGGGTGGAGTGCCTGAGCTGTTCTATGGGCAGAAGCCATAAGAACACCTATTTTTGAAAAAGCAGCCTGTGCTTTATCTCCAATTTGACTAACTGCTTTTTTCATATACCTTAAGTAAGCCCCACCGTGTCTAGCTTCATCTTTTGCAATGGTTTCATATATAGATTTTATGACAGGCTCTGTATGCCAATTAGCAGCACATCTATACCAGTGGTTAAGCCTTATTTCACCACAAAAGTGAAGCATTAAAGTTTCTAAAGCTGGAGCTGGGTCGAATTCAAATCTTACAGCGTGTAACTCGGCTTCAGAGGGAATATATTTTGGGCAAAACCTTTTCAAATATTCAATTAAAACCAAACTATGTTTCTGCTCTTCATAAAACCAAACAGACATAAAAGCTGAAAAATCACTATCGTGTTGATTATCTCTTAAAAACATTTCGGTGGCTGGAAGTGCAGCCCACTCAGTAATAGCATTCATTTTTATAGTTAATGCTTGATCTTCAGAGAGTTTGTAAGGATCAAAACTCTTCCAAGGAATATCATCTTCTAGACTCCATCTTACCCTCTCAAAAGCTCTGAAAAGATCTGGATATAACATTGAATTAGAAGATATTGTTTTCATAGTAGCATTGTAAACTTTAACTTAGAGTTACGTGACAAAAAATTATATATTTTTTTTAATTATAGATTTGGCCCAGTTAATCGAAAAGTTTAATGGGAAAAATTGAACCAACAAAAGGCTGGAATCCCAAAAATCTTCATGATTTTCGATTAATGAGTGGTGATTTAATATTAAATAAGATACACCTGGAATTTGAACATCTTTTCGATGACTTTTAGTTTTAAATGATAGTCTCCATCTTAAAATAAGTTCATTATCTGAAAAAACAGATTTTATCTCAGTGAATTTAGCGTCATATAAGTTTGTAAGCATTGATTGGTATATTTTCTTCACTTTGCCTTTACCTTTAACTGAGTGAAACGGGTCTGTGAAAATGCAGTTTTCTGAATAAAGAAGCATAAATTCGTCTAGATTATCCTCTGAAAGAATACTGGCTTTATTAATAAAATTTTTCAAAAAAATATCTCTTGTCATTTATTTCTCAGTTGATTTTTTTTACAATTTTAAAATACATCCAATAGGGAAGAAATTTTAAAAATTTTAAAATATAAGTAAACATTTTAGGAAAATGTATTTCAAACTTCCCTTTATGTAAACCGTTCAATATTTCTTTAGCAGCCTTTTGTGGAGTAATTAGAAAGGGCATATTAAAGTTATTTTTTTTTGTTAGTCTAGACTCAACAAATCCTGGACAGACAAGAGAAATATTAATTCCTTTTGGTTTGAGTTCTATATAATTTGCTTCAGCCAGATTATTCATCGCTGCCTTACTTGGGCCATAGGCGACTGAACCC
Organism: Betaproteobacteria bacterium TMED156; assembly: GCA_002171155.1. The sequence continues at coordinate 9,536 of NHHF01000126.1, read as the reverse complement.
GGCAAACCACTATAACCGGCAACGCTTGAAACCCAGATCCAATGTAAACTTGTTTGAGGATAAAGATCTTTGTTTTGTAACCAATATCTAACAATTAATGAGAAAAGTCTATAAACAGATGTAATGTTAGTAGTTAGTATCTGTTCTGCCTCTTCAGTATTAAAATCATTTGATTTCATAGGGGTGTATATTCCAGGACACCAAAACACGGTGTCCAACCTAATTTTTTTTTCTTCAATTTCAAAAAACAAATTTTGTACTTCATTATATTTAGTAATGTCAGCCGGAAAAATATTTGACTTAGAAAAGGTTTTTTCCAATAAATCTCTTCTTCGAGCAGTAACAAAAACTTCAGCTCCTTTTTTCATCAATTCGACTCCAATTGCATGTCCAATTCCACTAGATGCACCAACAATGAGTATTTTTCTAGTCTTTATATTGATAAAACGATCATTAAGATTAAACATGTGGCTTCGTGTCTCTGTAACGATTAGGATTCATCTGATTTTAAAAAAGTCAAAGTTACTTCTCCTAAAAGGATGCCAAATTTGAAAAATTTGGCATTGTTCATCAATACTTTATCATCAACAAGATACATCCAATCATCAAAATTCACATTAACAGATCCGTCATCAAGGTCTAATTTTAAAGTGTATTTCCATCGCAAAGTATTTCCTACAATTTCCCCAGAAGCACTTCCAATTACATCATCGGCAAAACCAATCCATTTATTTGAATCAGTCTTTTCCAACTTCCAAATTCTTTGATCTTTTTTTCCATCTGACCAATTAAATTGCTCATCGAGAATTCCTTTTTTTCCTTCGAACTTTCCGACAATCTTCACCACAAATCTTTTAATTACTTGTCCTGAACGATCCTGTACTATTCCCCAACCAGTAGTGTTTCCCTGAAAGTAATTTTTAAGGTCAAAATTAGGTTTTTCTGTTGAATAGCTTTCCAAATTTTGAACTGCACAACCACTCAACATCGATGAAAGAAAGATTAAAAACAAAAAATTAAGAAGTAATTTCATAAAAATCCTCTATAGAGTTTATCTAAAAAAATTCAAATTTTTCTTATCTCAAACCAACAAAACGCCTTTAATATACAAGGAAAACCTGCATAAAAAAACTGAAGAAGAGTCAAAGAAAATTCAGAAGAGTTTCCACTGGAGGTATATCCATAATATGACAATATTGGTAAGATCATTCCAGAGGCCAATGCCAAGGATAGTTTAATAAATAAATTTAAAATACCAAAGTAACTTCCCTCAAGAGCACCATTATGGCCTAATTGAGTAATTTTGGTAGCTAGAATCATAGGAGGGCAGATCAATTCAGCTCCTAGTGCAAAACCAGTAAAGATACATATAATTAAAAAATATTTAAAATTGTCAGTTCCGACAAATAATGCCCATATGAAGCCAAAAATAGAAAGACTGATTGCAAATCTCCATGTTGATTTTGGGCTAAATGAATTAATAACCCTAGTCCAGAATGGCATACTTAATATTGCAAATATAAAATAAACAATCAAAAGTAAACCAGCCTTATTGTTACTTAATTGTAAAATATCTTGTACAAAAAAGATAAATAAAATCGCAGGTATAGAATTTGCAAAAGCATTAAGGCCAAAAATCAAAAACATTCTGCGAGTTTTCTTAGAAAAAACACTTAGGAAACGTACATTAATATTTTTTTTCTTTTTTACCAACTTATTTTTTGATAATGTTTTTAAAGCTATTACTGAAAAAAAAGAATACAGTAATACTATTATTGACATTTCAAAAAACATTCTTTGAGTTGCAAAATAAGAAGCTACAATAACTCCCAAAAGAGTAAACATTTCCCTACTTGTCACTAAATTAATTTGACTCTCAGACGAGGTTGTCCAACTAACAACCCAACTTTGATAAGCGAGCGTTGCCGCACCATTTGAGATTGAAACCACCGTTAGAAAAAAGTAAAACCAAATAATTACAACATAAATATTTGAAAATAAATTAGGAGGGTTTATAAGAAAAAAAAAAACTAACACTGAGTATCAACATTGATGGCAATAACCATCTAATAAACCTGTGTTTAGAAGTCTTATCTAGCATCTTTCCTACTATGGGATCTGTAATTGCATCGGAAAAACGAACAATCATCAAAATAATTCCAATGGTAGCTAGTGAGAGATTGGAAATACCCTCATAGATTATTGGAGTAGATAAATACAAGGGTAAAGCAGTGAATGCAAATAAAAAACCTGGTAAACCGTATTTTAAAACTTCACTCTTGGAGGGTTTCATTAGTTTGAAATATTTAAAATTTTTCTTCTAAGTTTTGGTTCACTAGTTTTTTCATGAAGCCAAATAGAGAAAAAAGCCTTTGCAAAACTAATGCTTTCATTTTCTGCAAATAAAGTCCTATTGTAGTATATTTGAATTCCATCTTTTGGAGAATAAATTCCAGTAAGAGTATCACCTGAGGTGATATCGGGAAAATTTTGTAACATCCATTTATGCCATATTTTTATTTCATCTGAGCTAGCAATTTTTAACTTATTAATTTCTTTTTTGCTTATATTTGCAATTCTTTCTTTATTAAAACTTTTCGAATACTTTAGCGTCAATGCAAAACTATAATCAAAATAGTTTTTTGAGGATATTTCCTTGGGTCCAATTAAAGCAATCTCATACAATTTGAAACCGAAAAAAAATAAATTACCACTTCCAATTAACTTCGATGATTCACCTAAAAATGTAATCCAAGTTTGTCTTGCAAAGTTATGGGGAAAAGTCTTTTCATTACACTGTGAAATTCCAATTTGGAAAAAAAATAAGGCAATTAGAAAATTTAAAATTAATTTCATAACTAATTTTTTAAGGTAAATTGCACGACTTTTAGATCACCAGTTCTGAAGCCAGCCTCGCAGTATGCTAGATAAAATCTCCACATGTTACAAAACTTGAAATCAAACCCAAGCCTTTCTATTTTATTTATGTTTTTTTCAAATAAATTCTGCCACTCATGTAAAGTTTTTGCGTAGTCCTTATTAAACCAGAGCTCTTTTGAAATATTAAAATTAGCCTCAGTGGCAAGGGACTTAAATATTTTTTCGGTAGCTAACATGCCACCGGGGAAGATATAAGTTTTGATAAAATCAACTCCATTGCAGTATTCCTTATATTTCGATTCATCAATAAGTATAGTTTGAATTAATGCTTTACCATTTGGTTTTAAATGTTTTTTCAAAGTTGAAAAATATTTTTTCCAATATGCTTGACCTACTGCTTCAAACATTTCTATTGAAACAATTGCATCGAACTTTCCTACTAAATTTCGATAATCTAATATTTCTAATTTTGCTCTCTTGTTGGAAACCTCTCTAGAAAGAAATGACTTAGCAAATTCATGTTGATTGGTAGATAGTGTAATTCCGTAATAATTTGAATATGTGTTCTCAAGAAGTTGTTTAGCGAACCCCCCCCAGCCAAAACCAATTTCAAGAACCGATAGTTCTTTTTTATTTGCTTCTATTGACAGAAAAGCCTCTGTCATTTTCTTAATTTGAGCTTCTTCTAAACTTAACCGCTTTGTGTCACCGTAATAAGCACTCGAATATGTCATGGTGGAGTCTAAAAAAAGTTTATAAAATTCATTGCTCAAATCATAGTGAGCCTTTATATTTGACCTTGCGTTTCTTTGAGAATTAAACCTTAGTTTGTGCGTTATCCATTCATATATTAAAAATAATTTATTACCACCAATTACCTTACTTAAAGAATTTCTATTTAGTGAAACGAATTCAAATAAATTAGCTAAATTTTTCGTTGACCATTGGTTTTCCATAAAAGCCTCAGCAAACCCAACATCCCCTTTTAAAAGTGCTACATTTAAAGCATTCCAGGTATATAAATTTAATTCGGCGTGCACAACCTCGGGATTTTTCTTTCCTGAAAATTTAATTAAGTTTCCTTCAGGTGTTAACAAAACAAGTTGACCATAATCAACACCTTTAAGAAGCTTTAGAACCAACTGTATTTTCAAATTATTTATAATGGATTTTAGAGAAAAAAGTTTTTTTAAAAAAGTAAAAAAGTATTTTGTCATAGTTAGTTAAATTTTCCTGGGCACTAATTTAAGACCTTTAAGCCATAGTTTTGCCGCTTGCCAGTGAATCCTTAGCAAAGTAAGTAGAGGTAAAAAAAAGAGGTATATTAGTGAGATTTGAAAAAATAAAGAGTCACGTTGCATAGTTTTTGCAGAAATTGAAGTAACTATTAGAGTTTTATTGTTGTTAACAAGTTCAATTCTTGATGTTTCTTTATTAGAATGGTTACTCCTGTAAAATCGAAAGTTGTATTTACCTTTTATTTCAATAAACGGAGAAACATAAAATTTCTTTTTTGAAGATAGAGTTTCTCCATTTTTTATATTGTTATTCGATTTAGAAGCAGGTAAAACATAAACATCTCTTTGTCCAAATGTATTGTTAACTTCAACAATTATTGCAACAGTTTTCTCTCTAACATTTTCACAAAACCAAAAACTAACGGGCTCAAACCCAAAACCTAAAATTCGAGGGAAAGTTGATAACCAAATCTCTCCATTTGCATTATTTATATTATTTTTTTTTAAAATATCTTCTATCCATTTAAGCATTGATTCACCATTGCCGTGATGAACATTACTGACTGAAATTAATGAATATCTATTTAATCCAATAAAAAAATTACCATTTTTTTTATTATTAAAATATGTTCGAATTGGAATCGAAATGTAAAGGTTGTTATACCTGAACTCATGTATTTTTGGATTTAGCCTTTTGTGAAAAATCTTAGAAAAAAAAACTTTTATTTGGTTTTTTTGTAATTTTTCCATTAGCCAGTAACAAATTTATTATTAACTTCTACTGCAGCACTCTTGCCGGAAATAAATCCATCCTCATGAAACCCATGTCCTAACCATGCTCCAGCAAACCATATATTCTTAATTCCCTGAACATTTTTAAAATTCGATTGCGCAATTTTTGAATCAATGTCAAATAAAGGGTGTTCATATTTCATTGATTTGATTACTAGATCTTTTCTAATGTTATTTTCAGAATTGAGAGTCACAAAAATATTTTGGGATGTTTGTAAATCTTGCAAAGTATTCATCCAATAGCTAACGACTGGTAAGTCCGAACACGACTCAAAGTTATGTAAAGAATTGTAATTCCAAGCTGACCAAACATTTTTAATTTTTGGCATTAAGGAAGTATCTAAATGTAAAGTAGCAACATTTTCTTGAAAATTTATTTTTTTTAATAATTTTTGACTAGGGTGTTCTTCGAAAATTATTTTAGAAGAATCATTTGAATGACAAGCAAGAATTACTCCGTCAACAGTCGTTTCAAAAGTAGTGTCTTCATCTTTTTTTAAACCTGCAATATTTATTTGATAATTATTTTTTCCATTTTGTGCAAAGTTAATCTTTTTAACTTCGTGATTTAGTTTTAAATTAAAATTTCGTTTTTTTTGCAACATAGACTCAAGAAATTTATCAATATATTTATTGCTTCCTCCTTTGATAGAGTACCAATCAAAATGATTTGTTAGCCTTAACAAACCATGATTATAAAAAAAAGTTATCAAACTAACTGCAGGAAAGTTTGTAATTTTCTTTTGAGGTGAAGACCAAATTGAAGAAGCCATAGGATACAAATAACGCTCTATAAAATAATCTCCAAATTTGTTAGTTTTTAAAAATTGCTCAATAGTTAAATTTTTTATTGCAGATGGGTTATGGAAAAGTTGTATACCAAGCTTATTAAATTTGTTGATTTCGAACAGCATGTTATAGAACTTCAGAGAAAAGAAATTTGATTTTTGAGCAAATACAGAACTTAGACTTTTACCTGACCATTCAAAACTACCATTGTCCAATGAAAATGAAAATGACATGTTTGACCTAGCCCACTCGACTTTCAAAATTTCTAGCCATTTAATAAAGTTTGGATAATTTGGCTTGTTAAAAACAATAAATCCACTATCGACAGAAATTTTTTCATCTTCTATTTCTATTGTGTGTGTATGTGTGTGACCACCTAAACGAGAATTAATCTCATAAAATATTACTTTTATACTAGGGTCTAAGTGCCATACAGCAGAAATTCCAGCAACGCCGCTACCAATAACAGCTATTGTTTTTGCTCGACTCATCGATCTGAATTTAAGGTAATCTTTTCCTCTTGTCTATTCGTGCAAAAGCTGAATGGTTGTGAATGGATTCAAAGTTTTCAGATTCAACAGAATATCCAGAAATCTGACCTTGACCCTTGAGTTTTTCCAAAGATATAGCAACATCCCTAACGAGATCCTCTACAAATTTAGGATTATTGTATGCGGTTTCCGTAACATATTTCTCGTCAGGTCTTTTTAGAAGCCCCCATAATTCACATGAGGCAGCATTTTCAGCGAGAAATATTAGTTTATTGATCGATAGTGATAAATCAACTATGTCAGTAGTTATTGAAATATGAGAGCGTTGATTGTGAGCACCGTATTCAGAAATATTTTTAGAACATGGACAGAGACTGGTGACAGGAACAATAACCGTTAGTGACGGGATTTTGTATCCATTCTTTTTAATTTCCAATTCCCAAGTCACAGCGTAATCCATTAGGCTTTTAACTTCAGATACAGGAGCAGTTTTGTTAATGAAATAAGGAAAACTTATTTTTATCCATCCTGCCTTAGCTTCTAGCTTATCAAGCATTTTTTCTCCGAGTGATACTAATGAAACGGCAGAAGTAGCAATGTTATGATCTTGAAAAATTTCAACAAACCTTGACATGTGTGTACCTTTTATTGAGGCTTCTAAACTTACTGTCATGTCAATAGTTGCTATCGAATTCTGATTATCACCAGTCGTAGATATTACTACAGGGTACTTCAGTCCTCGAATGCCAACTCTCTGGATCTCTATAGCTCTGCCATCAGACTCAGATTGCACATCTGGAAGAGTAACTGTGGAAAATTGCTCGGGAGCGTTCATTAATAGTCCTTTATTGATTTTTTCTATCAAGATTTAGCTAGTAACTTTTCTATATCTAGAATTAATTTTCTGCTGTTAGGTGATGTAAAACTGCTGTAACTTCTTACAAACTCACCATTTTTATTTATCAAGTATTTATGAAAATTCCATCGAGGTTCTTCAGACAAAGACGCTAATTTAAAAAATAAAACATTTGCTTCTGAACCTCTAACAATTGATTTAGCGAACATTGGGAACTTTACTCCGTATGTATTTTCACAAAAATCTGCAATTTCTTTATTTGATCCAGGTTCTTGTTTACCAAAATCGTTCGATGGAAATCCAAGTACAACCAAACCTGAATCCTTATACTTTTTATATAATTTTTCGAGACCTCTATATTGTTTTGTGAATCCACAAAAACTCGCAGTATTTACAACTAGTATAACTTTACCCTGAAAATCACATAGATTAGTAATTTTTTCATCTTGTAGTCTCGGAAAGTTAACATTCAACAAATTTGTACATGAAATAGATTGACTATTTGGAGAATCAACAATTTCTTGAGCAAACAATGGTTTTCCATAAAAGAGCGAAAATATCAAAATAAATAATAAAAAATAATCTTTTAAAATGTACGTATTATTAATTTTGCGCAAGCAATAAAGCTTTTTAAAATTCATTGAGTATTGGTCCTTTCAAAGCAAAGATTTTTAGCATAACTTTGTTATTTAATGATTCAGTTTCAAAGATTTTAAGTTTGAGCCCCTCTTTTTTTCCTATTTGTTTTCTTTTTATTTTGAACTTTGCTAGAAGCATTATCTTGAGAAGCAACATTAACAAAACTCTGCATTTGATTCTCAACATTTTCCCACCATTTTGACGTAGCATCATCAAAAGCCTTAGAGATATTATTAGTTGACTTATCTAAATCACTCATAGTTTCATCAACCCCACTTTTTTCACTGCTTTTATTATTAAATGTTTCCATGGCCTTTTTGTTGATTTCTAAACCATTAATAGTTGTTTGGAGGATTGATAAATTCATTTTCAACCATTTTTCTACAGATCTGAGTTCCTCGATCTTTTGATCAAAATCTTCAAATGACTGACTATCAGCCTTATTTTCATTTACAAAATTATTTATAAAATTTGTCCAAGGTGGAAATAAAAAATCAAAATCGTTTTGTGGTTTTTTTTGTGACATATTAATTGAAAAAATATACTGTTACGTTAATACCAAATTATATGATTATATTTATATAGTGAACAAAAAATTTTTAAGTTATTCTTTAATATCAGCAATCTTCTTACATTTTTTTCTTGTAAGCCTATTAAATCTGCAATTTGATGTTGATTACGTGCCTGAACAGGAACAATTAGACAGAATATATCTAACATTTAACAATTCAAAAGATCAAATAACTAAAATTGATAGTGGTTCGAAAAAAAATATACAAGAAAAACATACAAAAAAACCAATATCTAAAAAAAACCAATACATTAATCAAAATTTAGTTAGAGAAAACACGGAAAATTTTAATGCGAATAAGAGTGAACAGCCTGAATTACTCGAATCAAATCGGGAAGAAAAAATTCAAGGGAAAAAAAATACAACTCAAAAAACAGACTCTTTAGCGCCTAGAGACTACCTTCCAAATCCAGGGAAATTATCAATTCTGGTTTATTTTGGTGATTATCAGCTAACTTCAACTCCTATAGGAAAGGGGTTTTTAGAAGTTAGATATCCTTCAAAGGAAAATTACGAATTATTTTTGAAGGCAGAAATCATTGGTTGGGCCTCAATTTTTGTAAGCAAACCGTTGTTTTATTTCAGTAAAGGAAAAATTAATAGTGAAGGTTTGACACCAGAATTTTATAGAGAAAATACCCCAAGAAGAGGTGAAAGTTACGTCGAAGTGAATCAATCAAAAACCAATTTATACTTTTCTTCTTTAAACGAGACCAAAACTTTCGACGGTGAAAATCTTCAAGATCCTTTAAGTTTAGTCTTTCAGCTATCTTGGTTGTCACAAAAAAATTTATACATAGATTATGGAAAATTATCCTCTTTTTTTGTTTTTAATAGAAAAAAAATCAAAGAAATTTCATTAACATCAGATTTACCAGAGGAAATAGTATTGCCTGGAGGATTGGTAGTTGAGGCAATTAAAATAAAAAGCACGACCATCGAAAGCAGAAGACCAGGTGTGATTTCGTTTTGGCTTGATCCTTCTGATAATTATCTTCCTGTTAGAATTTCATATAAAGATGAAAAAACCAACAAATCAGTAGATTTTTTAGTGATCAGAGAGGAATTTAGTTCTTTATCAATTAAAGAAAAAAACAACATCAAATTCCAAAAGGATAGTAAATATAAAAGAAACACCCACCCTTACTTATCTAATTATTGACATAATTAGTAGATTGAATGACAATTTAGGGTTCGGTCGGAGGGGTGTCCGAGTGGTTAAAGGAGGCAGACTGTAAATCTGTTAGCTTAGCTTACGTTGGTTCGAATCCAACCCTCTC
>NHHF01000125.1 GCA_002171155.1 Betaproteobacteria bacterium TMED156 | reverse complement strand
GTAGTTCCTGCTCCAACTGTTGCTCCTTTTTTTACTTTGACAGGTGCAATAAGTTCAGTATTTGAACCAATAAATGCATCATCCTCTATAATGGTTTGATGTTTATAATTTCCATCATAATTGCAAGTTATAGTCCCGGCTCCGATATTAACTCTTTTCCCAATTTTAGCATCTCCCAAATAAGAAAGATGACTAGCTTTTGAATATTCCTTTATATCTATATTTTTAGTTTCAACAAAATTCCCGATCTTGCAATTATCTCCCACTGTGCTGTTAAGTCTAAGTCTTGAATAGGGGCCAATTATAGTATTGGTTCCAACAATCGAATTTTCAATATTGGTAAACGCTTTAATTTGTGATCCATTAGCAATTGATGAATCCTTTATCACACAATATGGTTCTATAGTAGTTCCTTTGCCAATAAAAACGTTTCCAACAAAAATGCAACCAACATCAATTTTTACGTCATTTTCGAACACTAGTTCTCCTCTAACATCAAATCTATTTAAATCTGCGATTTCTAACCCTTTATCTGCAAATTTTTCAGCCATTTTATACTGAAAAATTCTTTCCATTTTGGATTTTTGGGCTAATGTATTTACTCCTAAAATTTCTCTTGAATCCTCTACAACTATAGGCTGAATAGGAATGCTGTCTTTTTTGGCAAAAGGAATTATGTCAAGAAGGTAATATTCTTTTTGTGAATTATCATTATTTATTTTTTTTACCCAACTCTTGATTTTTTCGGTTGAAATGAACATGATCCCGGTATTAATCTCATTTATCTTTTTTTCTTCGCTATTTGAATCTTTTTCTTCGACGCATCTTTCGATTAGATCATTCTCGTTTCTAACTATTCTCCCGTAGCCGGATGGATCACTTACAATTGCTGTCATCAATTTAAAAACTGGATTCGACTCTTTTTTACATAATTTTTTTAAAGAAGAAACATTTATCAATGGAACATCACCAAATAAAATAAGAGTATTTTGAGATTGACTAAGATGTGGTGCTGCGATTTTTACTGCATGACCAGTGCCGAGAGCTGACTTTTGCTCAACAAAAGTTATAAGATCGTTTTTTTCAAAAGATGAAACTTCATTTTCAATTTCCTTTTTTTGTGTTCCAACAATTAAATATATTTTTGTTGGTTTTAAGGCTATTACTGATTCGATAACATGAGAAATCAAAGCTTTGCCACCAATTTGATGCAATACTTTAGGTAAAGATGATTTCATTCGTGTGCCTTTTCCGGCAGCAAGAATAATCACATTCATAGATTAAAACTTCCTCTCTTCATTAGTTTTTGGTTTCATGTATGACCCCACAACCATACCAAATGCACTAGTAAGTAAACCAATTATTTGAGGTTCTACTAACAAATCAATATCTACTACTTCCAAAATCAACCAGGTGCTAATTCCAAAAATAATTGAAATTAAGGCACCAAAATTACTAGCTTTTTTCCAAAATAATCCAGAAAAAAGTGGTACAAAAGCACCTGCTAAAGTTATTCTGTAAGCATTTTCCACCATTGTGTGGATATTACTAGTTGTTGACATCGAGTAATATAAAACAGCTAATGTAAAAATAAAAATTGTTAACCTAGTAAGTAATAAGAGTTGATTATCATTTATTGTATTTTTAAAGTTTTTTATAATGTTTTGAGAAAAAATTACTGCCGGAGCTAGAAGTGTTCCAGAAGCAGTGCTCATAATTACTGATAACAAAGAACCAAAGAAAACTATTTGCAACCACGTTGGCATATAAGTTAAAACTAATGTTGGAAGTACAAGTTGAGAGTCTTCCTCCATGAGTCTAGAAGTCAAACCAGGATCAATAATTACTGCACTGTAAGCTAATATAAGAGGGACAAAAGCAAACCCAAGATATAAAAAGCCACCCAGAGTTGTAGCCCAAACTGCTATTCTCTCAGACCTTGAGGAGTTAACTCTTTGAAAAACATCTTGTTGAGGAATAGAACCTAATGCCATAGTAATGAACGCTCCAATCCAAGTGATAAAGCCAATGATACTTAACTCCGGTAACCATTCAAACTTACCATCATTGTCTGCTAAAAGTATCACATTAGTTAAACCACCTGCTAAAGAGGTTGCTTCAGAGGTGACTAATAGTAAGCCTAAAACAATTACAATCATTTGAACAAAGGTTGTAACAGCAATTGCCCACATCCCACCTGTGAGAGTGTAAATTAATACCGAAGAAGCCCCAATAACCATTCCTAAAGATCTCGAAATATTTCCCTCGGATAAAACATTAAACATCAAACCTAAAGCAGTTATTTGTGCACTAACCCAACCCAAATAAGAAATTACAATGAAAGTTGAAATGATTAGTTCTATTCTTTGGTTGTATCTAACTTTAAAATAATCCCCCAATGTCAACAACTTAAGCTTATAAAGTTTTTTTGAAAAGAAGAGCCCAAAAATTATTAGGCAAGTTGCAGCGCCAAACGGATCTGATGCTAATCCATACAATCCTTCCTCTAAAAAAGTTGCAGATATTCCTAAAATAGTTTCGGCACCAAACCAAGTTGCAAAAACCATTGCGATAACAAAAGTGAAAGATAAACTTCTACCCGCTGTTACAAAGTCATTTACATTATTAACTTTTTTTGCGGCATATAAACCGATAGAAATAGAAATTAACAAATAAAAGACTATGATTTCAAACATTTTTTAAATACCAAAAAATAATTCCCGTTAGAACAAAAAAGAAAAAAAACAAAAAAATAATAGAATACTTTATCCAGTTAAAAAATTTCTTTTGTTCTTTTAATATTTCTGTGATTTGCGATTTTGAGTTGTCTTTTTTTTCTTTACTAGCTAAATCATTTAAAAGTTGAAATAATAATCCGGGTATTTTAGGAATAGTTTTAGCCCATTGTTCCGATTCTCTGGAAAGATTATTTTTTAAGGCAACGAATCCAACTTGTTCTTTCATCCACTTTTCTAGAATTGGTTTTGCTGTAGACCATAGATCTAATTCCGGGTTTAGTTGTCTTCCAAGACCTTCAACATTAAGCAAAGTTTTTTGCAATAAAACCAATTGAGGTTGAATTTTTACATTGAATCTTCTTGATGCTTGAAATAATCGAATTAATACCTGACCGAGTGAAATATCTTTTAGTGGTTTATCAAAATAAGGTTCACAAACTGAACGTATGGCTGATTCTAATGATTCTATTCTGGTCTCTTTTGGAACCCAACCGGATTCAATATGCAACTCTGCAACTTTTCTGTAATCTCTTCTGAAAAATGCAAGAAAATTCTGAGTTAAGTAGTTTTTATCATATTCGGTTAATGACCCAACTATGCCGAAATCAAGTGCAATATATTTCCCAAACCTTTTTTTTGTATTGGAAACTAAAATATTTCCAGGGTGCATATCTGCATGGAAAAATCCATCTCTAAAAACTTGTGTGAAAAAAATTTCTACTCCATCGTGAGATAACTTTACTAGATCGACGTTTGCTTTTAGCAAATCATCAACTTTATTTATTTGTATGCCATAGACTCTCTCCATTACAATTACGTCAGTTTTACAATATTCCCAAATCATATCTGGTATCTGTAACAAATCACTATTCTTGAAATTTCTTTTTAATTGAGATGCATTAGCAGCTTCCCTGACTAAATCTAGTTCATCATGTAGATAATTTTCAAATTCGGAAATTACCTCCCTAGGTCTCAGTCTTTGTCCATCTGTTGTAAAATTTTCAATTAAAACTGCAATAAATTTCATTAAACTTATGTCTTTGTTAATCGCATGTAACATTCCGGGCCTTAAAACTTTAACAGCCACTTTGCGCCCATCATGAAGCTCTGCAAAATGAACTTGAGCTATTGATGCACTCGCTACAGGTGTATCAGAAAAAAAGGAGAAGAGATCACTTAATTTTTTTTCAAAAGTTTGTTCAATAATTTTAATTGCTGTTTTCGAGTTGAATGGGGTAACTTTATCCTGTAATTTTGCAAGTTCATTTGAAATGTCTTCAGGTAGCATGTCACGTCTTGTAGATAAAACCTGACCAAGTTTTACAAAGATTGGTCCCAGAGCTTCTAAACCTTGTCTAAGTCTGACTGCTCTGGGTGTATCAAACTTCCTTCCAAATCTTAACAAGCTAAAAATTATTTTGAATAACTTTTTCTTTCCCTCTTTTTCTTCATGGAGGTGCAGTTGATCAAAACCGTGAGACCAAATTATTCGCATTATAGTTATGAGTCTGAATATAGATTTCATTTTACTTATCGAGATAAAATGTAAATGTATAAGTTTTTTAGACTATGAAAACATTCAAGAACATTATAGGACCTATATTCTTTTTGTAATTTTCTACTGACCTTAAAAATTACCTCCATTTAAACACCTCTATTCCAACAGCATCACAATTTGAGTATGCTTGGGTTTTCGAGGTTTTTACTCTTGCAGCTTTTACATTTGGTAAAGAAATACAAAAGTTTATAATTTTGTCGACCAGCGTTTCTTGAAGATGGTAATGTTTGGTATTAACTATAAGATCAACTTGATTATTAATTTCATCGTAATCAAGTGTGTCATTTATACTATCCTTTGATGAGCTAGAATTCTCTAATTTAATGTATATTTCTATACTTATTATTAATTCTTGTCTTGAGGATAATTCGTGAGAATGGATTCCAATGGATGCCATGCATTTTATATTTTTAAAAAAAATACATCTGCAATCACTTAATTTAGAGTCTAATAAATTGCTCATTTTTTCATGAAAACTACGTCTCTTGGAGTGGGGACTAAATGCTGTCCGCCATCAACAATAAGCGTTGTTCCAGTTATTGCATTTGCTTTTGCTAACCATACAACAGAATCAGCAATATTTTCAGCGGTGCTTGAGTATCCTAAAGGCGTTTTCCTAAATGCGATGTTGAAATCTGAACTTTTTTGATCTTCTACAGGTAGAGTTATTCCAGGAGCAATGCCCAGTACTCTCAAATCAGGAGCAAATGTTCTTGCCATCAATTGAGTAGCTTCTTTCAATGCAGCTTTTGACAATGTATAAGAAAAAAAATCTGGATTAGCATTCCAAAGTTTTTGGTCCAAAAGATTTATAATCACACCTGGTATATTTTCAGATTTAAGTTTTTTTCTAGATTTAAAAAGTGCTTGACTTAACATTACTGGAACAATCAAATTATTAGTTATGTGGAAGTTTAGCCTACTTGAAGAAGTTGTGTTGGGACAGTCAAATTGGAAAACAGCTGCATTATTTACAAGAAGATCTATTGGGCCAAGTTTCTGTTCTACCATTTTGATTAACTGATAAGATAATTTATCTTCGTTAAAAGTGTTAAAATCGGCTTGAATTGCTATAGCATCTTTTCCTAAACTTTTAATTTCATCGGCAAGTTCTAAAGATTCTTTTTCTGATTTATTGTAGTGAATAGCAACATTCCAGCCGTCCTTTGCTAAAGTTTTGCAAATATGCCTACCAATTCTTTTTGCCCCACCAGTTACAAGGCATGTTTTTCTGTTATTCATTTTAAAAATTTACCCTAAGTAATTCATCATGACTAATATCAATATTTTAAAGCTTATTTCGAATTCAAATGGATGGATTGGTTTTGATGAGTTTATGTTTTCAGCTCTTTATGATGAAAAAAATGGTTATTACACTAAGTCTATTACAAAAAAAAATTTTGGTCCTTTTGGAAAACATGGAGATTTTATTACTGCTCCAATGCTAGGTCCGTGGATAGGAATGGCATTAGCTAAAAATTTTATGAAATTAAGAAGTAACGCTCCTTTAGATTTAAAATCCAAACTAAGCATTAGAGAAATTGGGGGTGGCAGCGGTCATTTAGCTGCTGAAATTTTGGTGATGTTAAAAAAAAATAATTTCTTACCCAACAATTATGAAATTATCGAAATTAATAAAAGTATGCAGGATATACAAAAAGAGGTAATCGAAAAAAAATTAAAAGAGAATTTTGGTAAAGAAGCTTCTTTAATACTTGAAAAGGTAAAATGGAAAACTAAAATATTAAACAAAAATAATTTTGCTGATTTTGAAAATCAAAAACCAGTCACGGGAATGATAATTGCTAACGAATTAATTGACGCTTTCCCAGTAAAAATCTTTAGGTTTGTCCCTTCAAAAAAGAATAAATCGAATTCATTTTATGAATGTGGCGTGAGCATTGATAAACATAAAAATTTTTTCTGGGTAGATAAAGAGGCTAAAGGTGACTTATTGAATCAAATTAAAAAAAGATATGAACAGTCAAAAAATAATGGTTTTCCTTGGTACAAAGAGAAACTTGGGGAGTGGTCACCATATGTTCCTGAATGGTGTTGCAAAATAGTAAAAAAAATTGATTGGGGAGAGATTGTTATTTTAGATTATGGAAAGGAACGATTCGAACTTGACCACCCTATGATGGTTCAAAGCACTTTATGTGGATTTAGTAAACATAAACAAATAAATAGCCTAAAAGAATGTATTAAAAATCCTGGGTTACAAGATTTAACTAGTCATGTTGATTTCAGTAGTTTAGTAGAGGAATTTTCAAGTCATAAACCTTTAGAACTTGAAATTAAAACACAGGGAGCTTGGTTGTTGGACTCAGGAATTTTAGATGAAGCAGAAAAAATTATTTTTGATGAAAAAAAATCAAACTTTAATTTAAAAAAATATAATCAGCTAAGTTCACTGCAAAATATTCTTTCCGACTCCACGATGAGTGAGTCTTTTCTTGTATTGAAGGTAAAAAAAATTTAAGTTTGCAAATAATCAACTTTTTAACTCTTGTTTGAGTATTTTTTTAATCAAATTAACTCTGAAAGCCTGAATAGACGATTTTATAGGTTTTTTATTAGCAGCAGCATTTTTTACCACCATATTTAAAGAAGTTTTTACTAAAGTGTAAATAATATTTTTTAATATTTTACTGTCTATATTTAAGTCAGAGAAATTATTATTTTCGTAAATAGAGGGCATTAACTTTAATAAACTATCAAATCTTTCAGGTTTCCTGTGAAAGTCAGAGTGTTCAAAAAAATGTAGGATAACTTTACAGAATAATTCCTGATTTTTTTTTAAGTTGGCAAAGTCAGATAATAAAAATATAAATTCGTTAAGAATTTTTTTGCAAGTTTTAACCTCTTTAGGAATTAAACAATGAATTTTTTCATTATCGCAATCTAAAAAAATTATTGCTACTTTCCAAAACTCAGATAAGTTTGATTCAGTTGCTCTTTTCAACAGATTTAAAACATGATCCGATAACTTATTCTCCTTGGATATCAAAGCCCATGTTCCTGTTTTAACAAGAAAGTTCGTCATAGCTAAAGGATTTTTTCCAATTAAACCTTTAACAAATTCACCCCAGATTCTCTCCTTTGATAAATTGAGAATCTCTTTGGACTTAACTATATCCTCACATAATCTTACAGTACTTGGGTGAACGTTGAATTCCGGAAATACAGAAAGAAATCGAGCAAGCCTTAATAATCGAAGAGGATCCTCTGAAAATTCCGGGCCAATATGTTTAAAAATTTTTTTTTCTAAATCATTTTTTCCTGAAAAAAAGTCAATTAGTTTTCCACTTTCGTCAATTGCCATTGAATTAATTGTAAAGTCTCTTCGCTTCAAGTCGTCTTTTAAACTTACAGTTTTTGAACTGTTAAACACAAAAGCTTTGTGACCTCTTCCTTTTTTCTTTTCTGTTCTGGCCAATGCGAATTCTTCTTTTGAAATCGGGTGTAAGAAAACAGGAAAATCATTACCAACAGAAATAAAACCAATTTTTATCAATAAATTAGCATCGGCTCCAACTAGTAAATAGTCTCTGTCAGCATTTTTCTTATTTAATAATGTATCTCTTACCGCACCTCCAACACAAAATACTTTAACAGAGCTCGGCAATTTTTTTAGAATTCCATCAGAATTTTTGTTTGGAGTGATTTCAGAAAAATTATTCAAATTTGAAAGTTAATCTTGATCTAATATTATCTAATATGTGAGTAATCAGAAAGAATACTTTTAATACTTGTCGGGTTAGAAATTGGATAGACATTATGAGAGTCTTTTGAAATATTTGGAATGCTGGCTGAGTCAAGATTGTCTCTTGAAAGAATAGTAGGGCCTGGTAGTTTTTCCATAATGTAAGCTTGTATTCTTGATATTGAGTTAGGAAGAGGTATAACCGGTTTTTTTCTTTTAGATATAATCCCCGAAAGTAGGACTAAATCACCGAGTGAATAAATATCAGGCCCAACACATTCATAAATTGTATTTGAGCTTTCGTTCCTCTCTATACAAGCCTGAATAATCTTAGTCAAATCACCAATGTAAAGTGGTTGGTATAAAGATTGGTAAGCTGCAAGTGGTATAAAAGGAAGAAAACGATGCATGTCAGCAAACATCGATAAAAACTTATCTCCTGGCCCAAATACAACTGAAGGGCGCAAGATGATTATTTTCAAATTTGAACTTAAAAATATTTTTTCCCCCTCGGCTTTTGAACGTAAATACATGGACGGTCCGTTTTCTGAACTTCCTAAAGCACTAATATGAATAATTTTTTTGTAGCAACTTTCTTTGGTCGCTTCGACAATATTTGATGCAAGCTCAACATGAGCCTCATTAAACTCGGGTCCCCAAGGTTTTCCAACTTTACTTTGTAAAACACCAACTAAATTTATTAATAGCTCTGAGTCTGGCAAACAATTCTTGATACTTGTTAATGAATTACTGTATTCAATTATATCAACGTTTGGCAATGGCCATAAATTCTTGGCCTTCTCCCTGTCTCTGACCAAAACTGATATGAGAAATCCTTCAGTCATTAATTTGGAAATTAGGTTAGTACCTATAAATCCATTTCCTCCAATAATAGTAACTTTATTAAATTTATTTGTCATATTACTCATTTATCAAAAGTTGTTTCCTAGGGTTGAATTTTAGTAAGTAGTGATTGTAAAGTTAAAAAAGATTTTTTTTGAATTTCTGAATTCCAAGTACTTTTTTGATCATATAACCTCGAGTACATCACAGCACCACTTAAAACAAATTTAACATAATCACGAGTTTCATCGAAAGGAATTGATTCTGTAAAAGCAGCCCCAGAAATTTCCATTCTTAAGCTTCTTTTCCATTTTCTTGACCTTGAGGGACCTGCATTGTACGCAGCAACACTTAACAATGCTGACCCTTTGAATTTCGAAAAAAGATTTTCAAGATAGCTAGAACCAAGCTTTACATTAATTATTGGATTAGATAATGACTTCTTTCCAACGGATTTTAATTTGATTTTCCTGGCTACTGATCTAGCTGTTGAGGGCATGAGTTGCATTAAACCAATAGCTCCAGCAGGGGACACAATTTTTTCTTTAAACCTGGATTCTTGCCTCATAAGAGACATTATTAGAGATGGAGAAATCTTATGAGAGCGTGCTTCTTCTTTTACTATTTTTTTATAGGGAATGGGGAATCTTAAATAAAAATTATGTTCATTTTTTGTTTTTAATGCTGCCGAAATACTTCTGTCGAAAATACCCTGACTTGAGAGATATTTTGCTATGTTGATCAGAGACTTATCAGTTTTTTTTCTCAAAACATTTTCCCACTCCATTCTTCCCTCTCTGTAAAGACCCACCTCATAAAGTAATAGAGCAGTCTTAAAAGAATTGGAATTGAGGATTTCTTTAAAATCTTGATCTATTGTTGGAATACGATAAGAAATATGTTTTTTTGGATTATAAATTCTTGCTAACTCCTCTCCCGAAAGCATTCCATAAAATGACCAAGGTGGTTTTATTGAATCTAATAATTTAGCAGACTTAACTTTTTCACCTTCCTTTAGTAGTAGCTGAGCCTTCCAATATTTCCACTTAGGAGTTTTTTGTAAATAGACTGGCATAGCTTGAATTACAATTTCTAATAAACCCCAGTCTCCGTAGCGAAGAGCAACCCTCGCAGTTGATTCTAGAACATTTACAGGTTGATTGTTAACAGAACTTATCCCAACCTTTACTAAATTTAGAGTAGATGAATGGGTGATTCCCAAAAGAGAGCTACCAACAACCATAGAAACAAAACTTTCCTGTTCTTTAGTTAGGATTCTTTTTATAGATTTGAACCTTCTCAGGGCCCTTAAACTATTCCTCTGAGAAACAGATAAGACTTTGGTTAATTTGTATTCGGAGGGAGATATTACAAAATTACTTTTTTTAGCTAAATTTAAAATTTGAGTAGCATGATTGATATTACCGCTAATAGATGCAGACCTAGAACTGTTTATTATAAAATTTTTATCTGCTATTCCATTTTTGATGCTCATCAAAATAAGTTGCAAACATCCAATCCTAAATTCCTCTCCAGATGTTAATTCTTTAACTGATTCTAAGGATGATGTTTTGCGAGACAAGTTTTTAACACAGTTTATAGACTGGCTTGAAGTTTGAGGAGAAACATTTCTAATGTAATCTATTATTTGACTTGTTCGTGACCATTGCCTTTTTTTTATTACTTCATGAGCCCAAAACCTATAAACTTTAACTACTAAATATTTTTTGGAGTGTTCTTTTGAGAAGATCCTCAACTCTTCTTTGATGCTTTTATCAAAAGGATTTCTTTCAATTTTTAGTTTTAAAGTCCAGTAATCGATCCAATGATTAATATGTTGACCTTTCGAAGAAAGTCTTACTTTTTTTAACTTATCAAGATTTTTTTGCTGGAAATATTTATTTCCTAGTTGTAAGTATCGTTTCTTTTGATCTACAGAATCATTGCAGTATACGATAGCAGGTGATAATACTAGAAAAAAACTAAAAAAAATTAGTTGTTTGA
>NHHF01000124.1 GCA_002171155.1 Betaproteobacteria bacterium TMED156 | reverse complement strand
GGTTTTTCAGGTTTAAACAAACAATCAAATATATTTTGCGTTGAAGTTTTAAATTTTTATAAATCCCTGTTTTGTATGAGAGTGTTATTGGCAAGTAAAAAAAATTCCGGGCAGATTTCTCAAAACAATTTATTCAATAGTAATGATGCCAAATTATTTAAGGGTGTATTTAATAATGAAATTCCTATATCTAATTTAAAAGATATTCATGAAAAAATTGCAACCGAAATAAAAAATATTTGCATAAAGAAACTAATGCCAATTATCGATGATTTTAAAAAAGTTTTCGTTTTTTGTGTAGGGTCACTTGGTAGGTCAGTTGCAAAACTGGTATGTGAAGGCTGTAAAAAAGAAGTTATATTTGTTGATGCTATGTTTGAAAAATTTCCAACCGGAAAACTTGATGGTTTTGATATTATCAGCCCAAAAGAAATGCATGATTTAATCGAAAAAAAATGTGTGATTATTTGTAATCCACAACACCAGATTGAAAATAAAATTGCAAAAGATATAAATCAACAGGAGCAATCTTTAATCGTCAGCAAATCAAACTTATTGTTTGGTAGTGAATTAATTAAAGAATCTGCCAATTCTTTTTTTGGAAAGTGTGAGGTAATTTTTTGAAACTTTTAAATGTCTATTACGACACTGAGCATTGTCCAGCAACCTTTGACTTTGGTACCTATCTTGTATCTGCTAATGCTGTCAGACAGCTCATGAAGCTTGAAGGTATGAAAATTATTATCTCTGCATCTACATTTCGCAAAGCTAGCCCCAGAGAGCTCGTAGAAGGAGTTGAACATGATTTTAGGTGGCGTGTTAAACATATTTTGGGTTCAATTCCGCATTTAATTCCTTCGGTTAAATCTGTTGAGGTTAGATCGGCTCCTTGTGATGTGGTCCAGTTCCCATCTTTTCCGCCAGTTTATGCCCCAGGAACACCAGCTAAAATACCTTACACAGCAACTTTTTTGCAAAATTTTTATGGGCAGCCTTGTGATCTAAGACCATATAGAGCATCCGTTAGGGCAAAGGATCATGTGACTTCTCTTTTAAAGTTGAATGAGAATTCAGAGTTTATAACTATGACTCACAGAACATCAAAGTTTCAGCCTGAAAGAAATTCTAATTTAGATGAATGGTTTAAAGTTTACGAGCACTTAACCAAAAAAAGTATAAAAGTTTTAGTAATTCCTGACTTTGAAGATCTTATGACTGAAAATCAAGCTTTAAAAATGAATTGGGATGTTTTTATTCCAGCAGTTTTTGACCACGATTTAAGGTTGGCCCTTTATGAGTTAGCTTCTGATAATTACTGTATTAACAATGGCGTAATAGTACCTTTAATGCATTCGGAGGCCAGGTATAAGCTTTTTAAATGGCTAACACCTGGAGTTAGAACATGTTCACCTGAATGGAGTAAAAAAGTTTGGGGGCTGGAATACGGAGAGAATTTTAAATTTTCTAATGATCAGCAGGAATTGATTTGGGAACAAGATAACTATGACGTTATCATAAAATCTATTGGAAGTACTGGTCCTTTGGCCGGAAGAGTTTAAATTTTTTAAATCATAGGACAAAAATGACAAAAGAAATCGCAAAAGAATATTTAAATAATTTATCCAAAACAATCAACGCGATAGATATCTCTGCCATTTGCGAGGTCGCTGATGTGGTAAAAAAAGCTATTAGTTCTAATAAGCAGATTTTTGTTTGTGGAAATGGTGGCAGTGCTGCAAATAGCAATCATTTTGTTAATGACTTGGTTTATGGAATTGCAAGACGTACAGGTGGTGGAGCCAGAGCTATTTCCTTAAGTTCAAATAATGCTGTAATGACTTGCCTTGCAAATGATGTTGGATATGACAAGATCTTTTTGGAGCAACTTGCAGTCCAAGGTGAGGTTGGAGATGTTCTTATAGTCTTTTCAGGAAGTGGTAATTCGCCCAATATATTAAACGTATGCACCTATGCAAGGGAGAACCAAATTACAGTTTGTGGTTTCCTCGGATACACTGGTGGAAAAGCACTTAGTTTGTGTGACCACGCAGTGCATTTTAATGTACAAGACATGCAAATTTCAGAAGACTTACAATTGGTTGTAGGGCATATTCTAATGAAAGACTTATGTTCAGAGTTAGCAAGTTAATTTTGTAATTTGAATAATGATAAATAAATTTTATTTTTTCAAGGAGGAAATTTGAAAATTCTTGTTACTGGTGGTTGTGGTTACAAGGGCCATGTGCTTGTTCCTAAGCTGTTAGAAAAAGGTCACGAAGTTGTTGTAATAGACACAATGTGGTTTGGAAATTTTCTGGAACCTTCAAACAATCTGTCATTCATCAAAGCTGATCTTAGAGATAAGACTGCATATTCTGTTGATGGCATTGACAAAGTAATTCATTTAGCATCTGTCGCTAATGATCCATGTGCAGATTTAGACCCTGTTTTAACTTGGGAAGTAAGTACATTGGCTACTTTAGAATTATTGATTAAGTGCAAGAAAAGCAATGTTAGGCAGTTTATTTATGCTTCTTCGGGCAGCGTCTATGGTGTTAAAACAGAACCCCATGTTACTGAAGAATTAGATTTAGTTCCAATATCTGCTTATAACAAGACAAAAATGGTTGCTGAAAGACTTGTTCTTAATTTTGCAGAATCCTTTAATATTCAAATTATAAGGCCAGCAACTGTTTGTGGGCTTTCACCAAGAATGCGATTGGATGTTGCAGTAAATTTGTTGACTGCGCAAGCATTTAAAAATGGACTTATGACTGTTTTAGGAGGTAGTCAGGTCAGACCTAATATTCATATTGAAGATATAACCGATTTATATGTATTTTTCCTCGGGAAGCCTAATCTAACAGGTATTTTTAATGCTGGTTTCGAAAATATTTCTATACTTGATATAGCAGAGCAAATAGCAAAGTTAAGTGGTGCTAAAATTGAAATTGAGGCATCTAATGATCCTAGAAGTTACAGGTTAGATTCATCTAAATTATTAAAAACAGGTTTTACACCAAAATTCAAAGTAGCTGATGCAATCAATCAGGTGTTTGATGCTTTAAATCAGAGGAAACTCGAAGATAACGATCGTTGTTATAACCTAAAGTGGATGAATTCTATTCGAGAAAAAATCAATATTTAACAATCTTGAGAAAATTATGGATCAATTACTTATAAACCAAAATAACTTTTCAACTCTTTTCTGGAAAATAATCATGGGTGCTAGAAAGGGCATTCAAATAAAAGACTTTCAAAACTTGTCCAATGAAATATTGTCTTTGCAAGCTCTTCGTTCACAAGCCGACTACAACACCGGGACCATAACACCTAAATCGGCTCTTTGGTTATTCTTACTTTCCCGACATTTCAAGCCCAATACAATAGCTGAGGTTGGTACATTCATTGGTACTTCAGGTCTATCTATGGTCAAGGGAGCAGAGTCTAGTAATAATCCGGTAGCTTTTTACAGTTGTGACATTAGTAATAGTATTGATATTCCTTATGAGGGGAAAAGTACACTTGAGTTTTTTAAAAAATCCGACAGTACTCAAATGTTTCGAGAATTGAAAACTAGAAGAGTCATTCCCGAAATGTTTCATATTGATGGCAGGTTAAGTCAAGATGATTTTCCTCTTTTAGTTGACTTGAAAATAATGGATTCAATAATTTTACTTGATGATTTTGAGGGTATTGAGAAGGGAGTAGCCAATGCTTTTGCTCTTCAAGGAATTGTAAGTAAGTCTCATGTGATGATTTATCCACCCAAACCTGAAGATTGTTCCTCATCTGACTTAGATGAGATTTTTCCAGGTACATGTACTACTGCGGTTATGTTTCCATTTAAGTTGTTAAATTTTACTCGTCAGTAAATGACATTGAATATATAAAAGAATTTGTTTTAATTTTATGGTTTTTAGATTAATTCAGGTGAGATTATGATAAAAGAAAAAATAATAAGTTTTGAAAAAAAATTACGGGACAATATGAAAGATATATACTGTCCCACCCATTTGTCATTAGGGCATGAGGGCGTTGCAGAAGAAATATTTAATAATATTAAAGACATTGATTGGTTATTCTCTAATCACAGAAACCATCACCATTACTTGGCGAAAGGTGGTGATGAGCAAAAACTATGGGATGAGATAATGGGTCTTAAAACTGGTCTTAATAAAGGATTTGCTGGTTCTCAAGGCATTACAGATAAATCTATTAACTTTCATGCTTCTGCTATTTTGGGTGGTTTGATAGGGGTTTCTACAGGTACTGCTTATGCTTTAAAATTAGACAAATCCGAGGCAATTTCAGTCTGTTGTATTGGTGATGCGGCAACTGAACAAGGAGTTTTTTGGGAGTCGTTAATATTTTCAGCCTTAAACAAATTACCATTGTGTTTTGTTTGTGAGAATAATGGGAAGTCAGTTGATGCACTCTTAGAAGAAAGACAATCTACTCCCATTGGTCCTAGAGTTGAACCTTTTGATGTAAAGGTTTTGGATTCAGTTGAAGATGCAATGAATTTTACTAGACAGAATAAAATGCCATCATTTGTTGAGGTCAAAGTTAGATTAGAATGCGCACACCTTAACATGGCAACCATGCTTGATCTTTGCGACCAGGAAGAACCAAAGTTTTAAGAGATAAAACTATGAGAACCTTTACTCACGAAATAAATAGGGCACCATCTTTTATCGAAGTTCAGGTAAAATTGCTCTATTGTTTTTACTTTGCCACAATATTTCATCTATAAAATTAGGAATAACGAAAAAATTAAAAGGATAAAATTATGAGAACCTTTGCTCAAGAAATAAATAGAGCAATTGAGGAATCAATTAATGAAGATAGTTCAGTTGTGGTGGGAGGGCAGTTAGTCAAATATGGAGTTGCTGGGCTTACCAAAGGTTTATTTAATAAGTATCCCGAAAATTTCATAACATATCCTGTTGCCGAATCACTTATGAACTCCTCTGCAATGGGACTTGCCCTGGCAGGCAAAAGAGTTGTGATGATACATGTTAGGATCGATTTTCTCGCAAGTGGCATGTGTGCATTAGTCAATCATATTCCAGTTTGGCATCACAAAGGATTTGACTTGCCCATTGTCTTTGTTTGTCAAGTTGGTAAGGGTATGGGTCAGGGTGCTCAACACAGCAAGGATCTTTCACCATGGTTTAAAAAATTCCAGGGATGGACTGTGATGACTCCAAAAACCCCCACCGAGGCACATAAAATGCTAAAAGAAGCAATTTTTGGTACCAAGCCAATAATTTATGCCATCCACAGAGAATTATTTGATGCAAAACAACCAAAAAAAGTACAGGAATTAGATCAGGTCCGCTTGTGCGGAGCCAGCAGAAGACATGAAAGAGTTTTTTACGGGTCAGATCACGATATATCTTTTTACGGAGATGAATCAGATTATTCTGGAGAGGATTCCATCATTTGAGTTCAACTGATGTTGGCATTTTTTGTGCTTGTTTTTTTTATCCTAAACAGCTTTTTTAACTATCAGAACTTTGTTTAATGAATGTGATACCAGCATCAGTATTTGATCATAAACTCTTCGGGGACAATGCAAGTCAAGGCTTGAATTTGGTCGATCCTGCAAGGAGTTATCTTGCTTTTAATACTTCACTAAGATGTTCTGAAAAACATCCTCGACACTACATCCATAAATACTCCATTTATGATTACAAGCCGCCTTTATTTGAACTTTACAATGCGACACTAATTTACGCTAAATACGCTTTGGTAAAGAATTTTTTTTTTATTGATGGGATGACCTATCATCGACATCAAATAGAATGTCCAGTAACAGATGAACTGCAACCAGCTACTGCAGAAAATGTAAACCATGTTTTTCAAACATCTTCCGATTATGAGTTTGAAGACATTGAAGAGGCTGTTTTGATTGGTGGTAATGGAAATTTTGGACATTTTGTTTTTGAAAATATGCCAAAAGCATTTAGGTTCACAACTACAAATAACAGTGATGCAATAATTTTAGTTGATGAATCCGTACCTGAAAGGTTTTATAGTTTTTTTAGGCTCATAGGACTGGGAAACAAAGTAAAAAAAATTAAAAAAAGTATAAACTATAGGGTAAGAAAACTTACTGTTATAGGGTGCTGCGCTCATAGACACCCACAAGATTCAAGAGTAAGTTGTGATATAGAAACATTCAAGTATATGAGGGCTCATATTTTAAGTTCTGTTAGGGACATACAAACAAAAGAAAGAGATATAAAGCATTATTTTGTTACCAGAAGAGGGGAAAAATGGCGCAGATTAGATAATTTATCTCAAGTTGAGGATGTTCTGAAGAAAGAAATCTCGTATTATGAATTTTTTCCGCACAAGCTAGAAATTCCTGATCAGATTAAATTGGCTTTCAATGCTGATTTGGGTATTCAGGTTGCTGGTGGTAGTAGTCCATTGTCGATATTTGCAAAGAAAGGAAGTACTCAAGTAGAAATTATTGCACCAGGTCAAATTGGAGACTGGGGTGTGATGGTTTGGTGTGCTATTTTTGGAATTTATTACATAAGAATTGAAGGGGAATATAAGGAAACATCAGTTAACTATGGAAATAATGAAATTGATCGCGATTTTTACTTAGACCCCAAACTTATGAAACTAGCTGTATATGGGTTTTAGAATCGTGAAATTTTACAAGAAGTATTCATAATCAATGAAAAAATTGGATATACTTTTTATACATCCAAACGGTGCGGTTGCCGTTTATCAGTCATTAGCAAAAGATCACTCTGCTATAGAGCCACCAATTTGGGCGGCAATGCTTGCAAATTCAGTTCGCTCTCGTGAATTTAACACTTCAATTTTAGATGCCGAGGCAGAGCGCTTAACGATAAACGAGGTTGCTGACAAGATAGTTGATGCAGATGCAAGAGTAATATGTTTTGTAGTCTACGGACAACAACCAAGTGCTTCTTCTCAGAACATGGTTGGTGCTTGTGAGACTGCAAAGTTACTAAAAGAAAAAGCTCCATCATCATTTATTTTATTTGTTGGTGGTCACGTTTCAGCATTGCCAAAAGAAACACTCGAATCGGAGTATTATATAGATGCGGTTTGTCAAAATGAGGGTGTCTATACTATTTGTGATTTGTTGCAGGTTGAAGACTTAAATAATGATTACTATTTAAATAATGTCAAGGGACTTGGTTACAGAAACAAATCCGGAGAAATTACTTTAACACCTCCATCTCCAATTGTGAAAAATGACAACTTGGAAAATGACTTGCCAGGAATGGCTTGGGATCTTTTGCCTGATTATCATAAATACAGGACAGCTGGTTGGCATTCATGGTCGAATAACTCGCTTAAAGAACCATTTGCAGCTTTATACACATCACTTGGCTGTCCATACAGATGTAGTTTTTGCATGATAAATATTATTAATAGAACGGATCCTGGCATCCACATTAGTAGTGCTGATAGCAATGTATATAGAAAATGGAGTCCTGAGTTCATAATAAAACAGTTCGAAATGTTTGCAATTGCAGGTGTTAAAAACATTAAAATTGCTGACGAATTATTTGTTTTAAATCCAAATCATTTCATCAAGATCTGCGAACTTATTATTGAAAGAAATTATGACTTTAATATATGGGCATACTCAAGAATTGACACCTGCAAACCAAAGTACTTGGATGTACTAAGAAGAGCTGGAGTGAAATGGCTTGGTTTGGGTATAGAAAATCCAGATGCTTTGATAAGAAAGGAAATACACAAAGATGGATTTAAAAATGTAAAGATAGTTGATTTGATTAAACTGATTCATGAAGCTGGAATTAATGTGGCAGGAAATTATATTTTTGGCCTGCCTAATGACACTCTTGAAGGAATGCAAAACACCTTAAATTTTGCAAAAGAAAATCTGACTGAAATGGCTAATTTTTATTGTGCAATGGCCTATCCTGGTAGTCCACTTTACAATAACGCTAAGGAAGCAGGTTTAGAACTTCCAAAAGTTTACTCTGGTTATAGTCAACATTCATATGAAACATTAAATTTAAGAACAGAAAATTTATCTTCTGCAGAAATTCTAAGTTTTAGGGACAAGGCATGGCATGAGTACCACTCTAATCCAGGATATCTAAACCTTGTTAAAAAAAAGTTTGGACTACCTGCGGTTGAGAATATTTCTGACACCTTGAAATTTAGTTTAAAAAGAAGAATCCTTGGTGACTGATTTTAGATCTTTGTAATGAAAATAGGAAATTAAATGATGATTAAGCTTGCTGATTACGTTATTAACAAATTTGCAGAGATTGGCACTGATAAAATTTTTGTAGTTTATGGAGCTGCAAATGGAGATCTCGTTGATGCATTCACTAGAACTGATAAAACATCATATGTTGCAATTATGCACGAGCAAGCTGGTGGATTCGCATCGGAGGGTTACTATAAGACATCTAAAAAACTTGGGATCAACATTGTCACTAGTGGGCCAGGCGGTATGAATTTAGTGACCCCAATTGGAAATTGTTTTTATGACTCAGTAGGCGCTATATTTATTACAGGGCAAATCAACAGTAGATTTTTGCGTCCTGATCCGTCGCTAAGGCAAATAGGATTTCAAGAAACAGACATAGTATCAATTGTCAAACCAATTACAAAGTACGCAAAATTGATTACTGACCCAAATAGTATTAAGTTTGAATTAGAAAAAGCCATCCACTTTGCATCTTCTGGAAGACCTGGGCCTGTTTTACTCGATATACCAATCAACATACAAAAAACAATGATTGATCCTGAGAAGCAAGTTGGTTACGAGGGAGAGTTAAATGAAACGGTTTTTGATGAAAATAAAATAAAGCTAGAAATTAACTTATTAATTGATGATTTGTTAAACGCTGAAAGACCTGTAATCCTAGTTGGAGGTGGAGTTAAAACTGCCGGTGGTGTTCAAAAATTTAAAGAAGTTACTGACATGTTAGAAGTACCTGTTTACCCAACTTGGAATGCTCTTGACATAGCTACGAGTGATTTGAAATCTTACTGTGGGCGTGTTGGAACATATGGAGGGGCTGGTAGAAATTTTGGAATTCAAAATAGTGATTTACTGCTTACAATAGGTTCAAGAGTTTCGGGCCGTATTACTGGAGGTCGTGTTGAGTCTTTTGCAAGAAATGCCAAGAAAATAATGGTTGACGTTGATGAAGCTCAATTACAGAAACATTTACAACAAGTTTGCTTTGATAAGTGTATCAAAAGTGATGCTTTATTGTTTTTGAATTTGTTAGAGCAGGGTTTGCAAAAAAAAGATTACTTTAAAGTTGGTCCACTGAAACACAAAAGATGGTTTGAAAAGGCAAAGGAGTGGAAAACCAAATACGATCCAGTTAAGCCACAGTTTGGAAAGTCGAAAGATGCAGTTCATCCATACAGATTTATGAGACAGTTGTCTGAAAAAATGACTTCTAATGATGTTTTGGTGGCCGACTGTGGAGGAAATATTGTAATTACCTCCCACGCATTCGAAACCAAATTTGGTCAGACTTTTATAACTAATAACGGTAATTCTCCAATGGGTTTTTCTTTCGCCGGTGCTATTGGTGCATGGTTTGGAACACCTGAAAAAAATGTTGTGTGTATTATTGGAGATGGTGGTTTTAATATGAATATTCAAGAGCTACAAACTTTGTTTAATTACAAGTGTAAAGTTAAAACTTTCATACTAAATAACCATATTTATGGTATCACCAAGGCTTTTCAGGAGACCAATTTTCAAGGCCGAGCAGAAGCTTGTGGGCCAAAAGGTTATAACCCGCCTGATTTTCTAAAAATATGTGAAGCGTACAATATAAAAACAGTATCTCTCAAGGATCCAGCTGATTCACTGTCAGTAATCGATCGGGTTCTAGAATATGATGGTCCAATCGTCTGCGATGTAGATATTCACGAGTATCATACTTATGAACCTAGGATTTTCGGTTGGGCAACTCCAATTGAAGATATGTATCCGTATTTAGATAGACAAGAATTTAGATCTAATCTATTTATTGAGCCTGTCGAAAACTGGGAAAATCCAGCAATGCCGGATATTGTCAATCCATCAAAGGATGGTTCGATAGAATGAGTCTAGGGCAATTTTCAAATCTTGCTGAAAGATTAGTAGGTCAAGAAATGTTTTTTATTTTAGATAGAGCTAAACAAATAGAGGAGGCTGGTGGTAAAGTAAGACATTTGGAATTAGGTGATCCCGGGTTGATTGCAGATGCAACTATCATAAAACATACTTATGATTTCTTAAGAAGAGGTTATTATCATTACACATCATCTAGTGGCGAAGAAAGTTTAAAAAAAGCTATAAGTGCACTTATTAAAAACAATTTAAATAACAATGTAGATTATTCTAATATTGTTGTTTCACCTGCAAACTTCTTAATAACAAATTTTCTATCTCTAGTCTGCGATAAAGGAGATTCTGTTTTTATTTTAACTCCAGCATTTCCTACATATTTTGCATCTGCCAGTATGTTAGGATTGAATGTGATAGAGTTTCCGTGCTTTCCTGAAAATGGTTATCTACCCGATGAATCAATCTTTGAGACACTTGAAAAAACAAATCCTAAAGCCATTTTTATTAACTCTGCCAATAACCCAACTGGTGCAGTATACTCGAAAGACTTTTTGAGCAAAATAGTTTCGTTTGCAAAGGATAAAAATATTTGGCTTTTATCTGATGAAACATACGCTTTATTAACATATGAGGATGAGTTCTATAGTATGTTGGATTTTGATTGCGATAACATAGTTGTTATCTCCTCTTTATCTAAGATTTTTTCAATTCCAGGGTATAGATTAGGTTTTCAGGTTTCAAGTTCAGATGAGTTTAATGCTTATTCAAACAAATTCTTATCAACGACTTTGTCTTGTTGTCCTCCGTTTTTGCAACTAGGGTGTTCGTCTTTTCTTGAGAATAAGAACTTAGTTGACCAAGTTATTCAAGATGTTAAAAAAGAGTATCGTAATAGAATAAACACTCTTTTTGATGAAGTCCCGAAATTAGAAAGTATCATCAAGAAGCCTAAATCAGCTTTTTACCTTTTCATTCCCATTTCAAAAAATGTTAATGGAAATAATTTTTGTTTGGATTTGTTAAATGAAGATAAGATAGCCGTAACTCCTGGTATAGCATTTGGAAAGGACTTTTCTTCTTTCCTGAGGGTAGCCTTTTGTGGAGTGTTTGACGATATTGCTCACGGCTTAAAATCAATAGTTAGTAAAGTATAAGTGTGAAAGATCCTAGAAGTTTTACTGTAGCCTTAATAACTGGAATAAGTGGTTCAGGGGGAAGTTATTTGGCAGAGTACATCCACGAAAATCATAATGACGTCTCAATCCACGGCATCAGTCGATGGCATAGTACAACAGGTTCACAAAATTTGGAAAAGATTATAAATTATATAAAAGTTCATGAATGTGATCTCATGGATTTTAGCTCGATACTGACTGTTCTAAAAACGGTAAAACCTGACCTCATTTTTCACTTAGCAGCCCATGCTAATGTAAGAGCTGGTTTCATCACACCTTTAGCAGTTTTGAACAACAATATTATGGGTACAGCCAACTTATTTGAAGCAATTAGGGCTTCAAATATAAGCCCGGTAATTCAGTTATGCAGTACCTCTGAAGTATATGGACAAGTTGATCCCAAAAATGTACCCATCAAGGAAGACTGTCCTTTTAATCCATCAAGTCCATATGCGGTTTCAAAAGCTGCTCAGGATCATTTGGGTTATACATATTGGAGATGTTACGGATTAGATGTCATACGAACAAGAATGTTTGCATATTTCAACCCAAGAAGAACAGATTTATTTGCTACTGCCTTTTCTAGACAAGTTGCTCTTATTGAAGTTGGTAAGCAAGAAACTCTTTTTCATGGTAATTTGGACTCAGTCAGAACTATGATAGACGTTAGAGATGCAATGAGTTCTTATTGGTATGCTGCATGTAAAGGTGAAAGCGGAGAGGTATATAATCTTGGTGGTACGAAAAGTATTTCTGTTGGTGAATTTCTAGAAGTATTAAAAAAACTTTCAACAAAAAAAATAAATTCAAAAATAGATAAAAATCTTTTAAGGCCAGCAGATGTAACACTGCAAATTCCAAACACTGAAAAATTTAGAGAAACTACAGGTTGGAAAGAAAAATACTCATTTGAAGAAAGTGTTTTGCATTTACTAAATTATTGGAGAGAGAGAGTTTGAAAATTCTTATTACGGGTGGTGCTGGTTATATTGGTTCAATTTTAGTTCCAATGTTATTGGATAAAGGTAATGAAATAGTGGTAATTGACAACTTTATGTATGGTCAGACTCCTCTATTGGAAAGCTGTATTAATAAAAATCTTTCAATAATAAGAGGTGATGTAAGGAACAAGAACTTATTATTACGGGAGCTGAAAGAAGCTGATGCTATTTTGCCTTTAGCGTGTTTAACTGGCGCACCAATCTGTGAAAAAGATCCAGTTGGAGCAAATCAAATAAATTTCGAAGCAATAAAATATTTAGCAGACAATAAATCAAAAAATCAATTACTAATTTTTCCATGCACAAATTCTGGATATGGTGTTGGTGAGGAAGGAATTTTCTGTGATGAAGATACACCAATGAGACCGGTTTCAATATATGGAAAATTAAAAGTTGAGTTAGAAAAGTATTTGTTACAAAAAGGAGATTGTCTTACATTCAGATTTGCTACAGTTTTCGGTATGAGCCCAAGAATGAGACTTGATTTATTAGTTAATGATTTTACATACAGAGCTGTTGTCGATAAAACACTAGTACTTTTCGAAGCACATTTTAAAAGAAATTATTTGCATGTTCGTGATGCAAGTAGGGCTTTTATTCATGCGATTGACAATTATTCCTCCATGGCTGGAGAACCATTTAATGTTGGTCTATCAGATGCTAATTTGAGTAAAAAAGAATTATGCGAAACTATTCAAAAAACAGTTAGTGATTTTAAATTCATAATTTCTGAAATTGGTAAAGATCCAGACCAAAGAAATTATTTAATAAGCAACGAAAAGATAGAAAAGTATGGATTCTCAACTTCGGTAGGCTTACAAGCTGGTATCGAAGAACTTGTTAAGGGTTTTCAAGTCATGCGTCGAAATCAGTTCTCAAACATTTAAAAAGAACTTTGATAATTACTCGCACTCCATATCGACTTTCACTCTTTGGAGGGGGAACAGACTATAACTCATGGTTTGAAGATGAAGGGGGCCTAATAATAGCTGCAGCAATATCTTACTACTGCAGATTATCGGTGAGGTTTTTGCCGCAGTTCTTTCCTGAATATAGGAGCCGAATAGTATATTCAAGTATAGAAGTTGTTAAGAATAACTCAGAAATCAAACATCCGTCTGTAAAGTCATGTCTTCAATTTATGGATATGTTAGCCGGAGTTGAAATTCATCATGACGGAGATTTACCTGCTAGATCAGGAATAGGTTCAAGTTCTTCTTTTACAGTTGGGCTGTTGAATGCTCTTTATGCGTTAAAAGAAAAAATGATAACAGCTGATGATTTGGCAAAACAAGCTATTCACGTAGAGCAGAATTTGATAGGAGAATCGGTTGGCATACAAGACCAAGTAATAGCAGCTCATGGTGGGTTAAGAATGATTGAACTAGGATTAGGTAACAATTGGACTACCAAACCATTAATCCTATCAAAAGAATATTTGTTAGAATTTGAAAAACATATTTTACTTGGCTTTAGTGGGGTTAGCAGAATGGCAGAAAAACATGCAAAAGTTCATGTTGAAAATATAAAGAAAGGTAAAACAAATCATCAATTAAGAGAGATATCTGCTTTGGCTCATGAGGGTCTCTATGCATTTAAACAAGAGTCCTCTTTTGAGAAACTAGGTAATCTTTTGGACTTAGGTTGGAAAATCAAAAGGAAGTTGGCTGAAAATATTACTGCTAACTGGATGGATGAATTGTATGATACTGCAACTAAAGAGGGTGCTTTTGGAGGTAAATTAATGGGTGCTGGAGGAGGTGGTTTTTTCTTTTTCATTGCCCCACCTGAGAAACATGAAAAAATTAAATCAAAATTGTCTAGCATTAAATGTTGGGTACCTTTTAGAATTGACAGATCTGGTTCACAAGTTATTGTGTACAGTGGCAAGTAATTTTTGTAAAAAAAAATATAATAAGTTATGGCTTTAAATTTACCATTAATGAAAAACAATATTAATCGTCATGATTTAGATTCTGTAATAGAATTTTTAAGTCAAGACGATCCAATTCTCACCCAGTCATCTAATGTAAAGGCTTTTGAAGAAGAATGGTCGAAATGGCTTGGGATAAAATATAGTGTTTTTGTTAATTCTGGTTCTTCAGCAAATTTGTTGACCATGGATGCACTAAGTTTAATATTTCCTCAGGGTGGAGAAGTAATTG
This sequence comes from Betaproteobacteria bacterium TMED156, assembly GCA_002171155.1. Next base: position 4,981 of record NHHF01000124.1, on the reverse strand, counting down.
TACCTCCTCTTACTTGGATATCTGACATAACTGCCGTAATTAAGTCAGGATTCACTCCAGTTTTTGTTGACATAGACCCTGATCATTTGGGAATGGATTCTAACAAAATAATTGAGTCTTTAAATAATAAGACTCGTGCAGTTTTTTTAACTCATATCCAAGGTTTTAATGCACTCACTAATGAGTTATTAAGTGAGTTGAAAAAAAAGAATATCTTTCTAATTGAGGATGTTTGTGAGTCTCATGGGGCAACACATGAGGGGAAAAAATTAGGTACTTTTGGTTGGGCATCAAATTTTTCGTTTTACTATGCTCATCACATGAGTACCATCGAGGGAGGAATGGTTTGTACCGATGACGAGGATGTTTACCAAAATCTTAGAATGCTGCGCTCACATGGAATGGTAAGAGAATCAACTTCTGAGAAGCTTAAAAGTAAATTCGTTAAGGATTATCCTGATCTTAATCCCCAATTTATTTTCGCTTTTCCAGCTTATAATATGCGAAGCACAGAGATAAATGCTGTTTTGGGACGAAGTCAATTAAAAAGACTAGATGAAAATAACAAAAGCCGAAAAATTAACCATGATATTTTTTTAGAAAATTTATCTAATATCAGATACAAGACTAATTTTCGAGTTGAGGGAAGTTGCAATTATGCTTTCAACTTAGTACTCAAAGACCCTGATGTTGGTTTCGTTGAAAAATTAATAAAAAAATTAATTGAAGAAAAAGTTGAATTCAGAAGAGGTAGCGCAGGTGGAGGTAATCAATTAAGACAACCCTACTTGCGAAAAATGTATGGAGTAGATTATAAAAATTATCCTGTGGTAGAACACATTCATTTTTTTGGATTTTACATCGGGAATTATCCTGATTTGGACAAAAATTCAATTATGTCCTTGTGCAAAGTTTTAAATAATGTCTAACATTCAATAATTTAGAGTTTGATTTATAAATTTTATGGTTTTTTAAATGAAAAAGCATATAGTGGAATGCGTTGGAGCTTTAATATTCGATAATGAAAGAAGAATTTGCCTTCAAGAGAGGGATGATAAGAGAGAAATAAATTGCCCAGGTTTATGGGGTCTTTTTGGAGGTTCAGTAATAAAAAATGAAAATTTAAAAGATGCACTTAAACGTGAGTTATTCGAAGAGTTATCAATCCTTCCATCTAAGATCGATTTTTTTTTGAAATTGGATGTTGATTCATTAGTATATGGCAGTGAAATAAAAAGCAGGAGCTTCTTTTCTGTTTTTCTAACAGAGGAGGAAAAATCCAAAATCATTCTCAAAGAGGGTAAGTCGTATAAATTTTTTACTGTCAGTCAACTACCTGACCCAAAAAATTTAGCTCCTGTAGATTCTTGTGCAATCATAATGTTTGCTCACCACTGTCTAGAGCCTCGACAAATCACTCCTGTTATTTGATTCTGAACTCTCATTTTTTTTTAAAATTTTGCAAATCCTTTTTAGACAATTGGACTTACAATTAGATGTTTCAATAGTTGGTATTTCTTTTGGTTCTTCAAAGGATTCAATTTGACTGTCTAACAGATGTGGTGAAAAGAAATGACCTACTCTTAAGCCTAACCTTTTTTTTATTATCTCTTTACTGCAGCTGCAATGAAAAAAATTTAAGTTTTGGTTTTTTTTACTTAATATTTCTCTTTGCCAAACTCCTAAGGCCGAGCAGGATAGGACCCATTTATTATTTAAATTAATTTTTTTTTGAATTTTTTTATGCCAAATAAGTCTGTCCTGAAAATTTAGTGAGTTTCCTTCTTTCATTTTTTTCTTAGATTTTATAGAGTGAAAATTATCACCTTCAATAAATGAGATTTTAAAATATTTAGCAAGCATTTTTCCTAAAGTGGTTTTTCCTGAGCCACTAATTCCTATTAAAACAATTTTAAGATTATTTCTTTTTAAAGGATGCATTACTCATTTGCGCTAGAGGATGATCTCCAAATTTATTCCTTTGCAAGGCTATTATTTTGCTATTAGTTTCCCTAGTCGAATTATAAGAGAAATAAATATAGCTGGAGTAAATTGAGAGCAAAGGACAACTAAATTGATTAGATAATTTAAATACTTCTGCAAAGTTTTTACGAATAATTNCTTTCATATTTTTGTTGACTCTAAGTTTACTTTTATTTTTACTTATAAATACTAGGTTGGAAATTAAAGTTGATGAAACTATAGCTCCATGACTCCAATTTTTTTGTAACATTGCCAAATTAATATTTATTTTATTGCTTACTCTAATATCGTGAATCAAATCAGCAAATTGCATCAAAAGAGATAATCTTGAGAAATAAAAGGTTTGGTTTAGTAGTTTTAAATAATTAGAAATATTTTTAATTTTGTATGTTTGCATTACTTTTTTTTTGGAGTTAGAACTACTAAAATTATTGAGCCAAATCCTGTTCATTACACTTATTTGAAGTGTAGGTGTAAATGACGCCGTTTCAATTGAAGTATTTAATCCCCATAACCCACTGTTGTTATGATCAACTATAGGTAATAGGCTGTTATAGAATTCTTGATCGCTGGATATTTTTTTTAGAATCCCAGTTGTAATTTGAAGAAGGTACGAGTCTAAGATTTTATTAGTACTATTTTTTTGTAAAATCTTGTAAATATCGTTCCAACTTAATCCAAGGCATATACGTAAAAAAATAATTTTTTCAGTTATTAACTGCATTTCTGCATATTCTAAATAATTATGTAAAGTTTTAACTAAATGACCAACTCCCATTTCTCCAAAATAATTGACAGAATATTTGGAATTTTTAAAAGCAGCAATTTTTTTTAATAATGGCAATATATTTTGATAAATTTTTTCTTGCCCTCCAACCATGATTGCTAGTCCATTTCTGGCACCTAAAGTCCCACCAGAAATACCAGTACTAAGATAGTTCTTTTTTGATTCAATGAATTCTTTAGCCAACAGATTAGAATCCAAATAACTCTCATTGCAACAATTTAAAGCTATATCATTGGTGTGCATTAAATTTTTTATTATTCGATGTAACTTTAAAGAAATTTTTCCAGAGGGAACTAAAGTAAAAATAATTTTGTTGGTTTTTTTGTTATCAAAAACATTTTCAATATTGATTGGTGTTAAAAGCCTATTATTAATACCGCTTAAATTGAGGAGCTTTTTGACTTTTTCTTTATCACTATCAAATATAATAATTTTATATTTGGTATTTTTGATAAAGTTTTGAACTAAATTAGCACCTATCTTACCCAGCCCTAATACAACTAGATCTGTTTTTCTTTGATTTATGTATAAATTTTCTTTCATTGCATTAGTTTTTTGTGCCAATAAAAATGCTTCCATCTACTGTTGTTCTATTAACATCTAACTGAGCTGTAGTTATCAACATAGTATTTTTATTATCATTTGCAAAGGAAACGGACGTTGGTCTAAGTGAGGGTATATTGTAAGAGTTTAGTAATTCTCCATTTTTCGAGATTTTAGTGATAATTCCTGCATCCCAGACTGGGATCCATAAAGCTCCATCTGCATCTACAGTAAGTCCATCGGGTTCACCAAAAAAATCATTAAAATCAAAAAAAATCTTTTTGTTAGAAAGAACTTGTTTATTTTTATCAAAGTTGAAACAGTATGTTAATTTTGCTTTGCTATCGTTAAAATACATCAGTTGCTTATTTGGACTCCAATCAATACCATTACCGAGTTTGATACTATTTTTTTCAAATATTTCAATTTTTTTATTTAGTGAGATTTTAAAAATTGATGATAGATTATCCCCGTTACTTTGTATTCCTGAAATCCAAAAATTCCCAAATCCATCGAATGAACCGTCATTGAAACGTTTACCAACTAAGTTAAAGTCAACTGTACAGTGTTCTTTAAAATCTTGAAACTTATCATCAGTTTTTAATATTTTATTGCCGCTGGCTAATAAAAATAAGTTTTTACCAACATAATCTATACAACTAAAACAAAATGGACTTGAAAAAGTTTGTAGCTTTCTTTCAAATGGTTCATATGAGTATATTTTGGGATTTCTGATATCAATAAAAAAGAATTTGTGCAAGTGTTTCACCCAAACTGGAGATTCTCCTAGTTCAAGAGAAATACCGTCTATTTTTCTTTCTATTTTCATTAATTCAATTACCTTTAATTAATTCTCTTGCTTTAAAAAGTTTCTCAGGAGTTCCAATATCTAATAAAAAAGACTTGTTTTCAAAAGTAAAAATTTTATTTAAATATTTGGGTATTACCTCAGCACTAAAGTCTTCAATATTTTTTAAGTTTTTAATTTCTGTTTGAGTATTTACATCGATAAAAAAAATTGCTCCGTTAGCTAAGTTTCCATGATTGGTTTTTAATTTTTCGTAGAAATCTATTACTACTCCTGCATTGTTTATTGAAACAATTCCGCAGTGTTTGGGATCGTCAGTGATAAATGTCATCATTGTTATGCCACAGGTTTTAGGGCGATTTAAGTGAGCCTCATAAAATTTATTGATACTAAAATCAGTAAAATTATCAGCATGAGCAAAAAAGATAGGTTTGTTATTTTCTAATTTTTTTAATAAATTTATTAATGTTCCCCCCGTACCAAGTAATTTTTCTTCTTTTATCAGTATTATCTTATTTGATAATTTATGGTTTTTTACATAGTCAATTACTTGCTCGGATAAGTAACATACGTTAATGTAAATTTTATCAACAATTGATGGATCGTCTAATATGTTAAGCCAATACCCTAGTAGAGGTTTGCCCCCTATTTTGACTAAACATTTAGGAATGTTATCGGTAATTGGACGAAGCCTTGTACCTTCCCCTGCAGCAAGTAAGAGTACATCTATTAATCTGGACACGAATCAATATTACAACATTTTTTGGGATTTAACGCATTGTGAAAAATAAATTATCCAGTCAACTTGAGTTAAAAATCAACGATTTATTGAGGAAATATAAAAATAAAAAAATTGTGTT
>NHHF01000123.1 GCA_002171155.1 Betaproteobacteria bacterium TMED156 | reverse complement strand
ACACTTGCTCCAAAATTAGGTGTTGTGTTTCACGACGATAAAAAAAGTTTTGTTTTAGCTGACATACCTGGCTTAATTTCAGGAGCCTCGAGTGGAGCAGGACTGGGTCATCAGTTTTTGAAACATATTCAACGAACTAAATTATTACTTCACTTCGTGGATTTTTCTGCAGGCCAGTTAAACCTGGAATATCCTCAAAGTGAAAATAGAATTATTGACTCAATCGAAAAAAATATTTTAGAAATTATTCATGAATTACAACTCTTCAACTCTGAACTAGTTACTAAGCAAAGATGGTTGGTGTTTACAAAAATTGATTTAGTACCAATTAAGATCAGAGAAGAAAGGTGGAAGTTATTGTCCAAAAGACTACAATCACAACCAATTTTTTTTGTATCTTCCTTCTCACGGGAAGGAATAGATCATCTATTGGAATCAATTCTTGAATGGATGAATTGTGAAAATAAATGCGTCTCAAAGGACTTTGAAGATGACGTAAGATTTAAAAATTTTAATTAAGATTCTCAATTAAAGTACAGGAGCAGAGCATTAAGAAACCTTCAATCGCTAAAAATAATAGACCAAAACGATGGGTAATTAAATTAGGTTCCACTCTTGTGACCGGAAACGGTAGTGGAATAGATGATGATGTAATTTCCGAATATGCACAACAAATTCATACACTGCACAGTTATGGTTATGAGATAATTATAGTATCAAGTGGTTCAATCGTTGAGGGAATAAGAAGATTAGGTTGGAAAAAGAGACCTAAACAAATGAATCAATTGCAGGCAGCTGCATCTGCCGGACAAGTTGGATTGGTCAGAGCTTATGAAAATGCTTTTCAAAAATATGGATTATTGACCTCACAAATTTTATTAACTCATGAAGATTTTTCTGATAGAAAAAGATACCTTAATTCACAAGCAACAATACTATCTTTATTAAAAAATAACGTCATGGTAATCATAAATGAAAATGACACTGTTGCTACTGATGAAATTAAAGTAGGAGATAATGACACTTTGGCGGCTTTAGTCGCAAACCAATTAGGAGCTGATCTATTAGTTATATTGACAGATAAAGCTGGATTATATGATGCTGACCCAGATTTATCCCCCAATGCAAAACTTATTGTTCAGGCATTGGCGAGTGACAAAAATCTTTTTGATGTCTCATCTGACACAACTTCAAAGTTTGGTGTCGGTGGAATGACTACTAAAGTAAAGGCCGCAAAAATTGCTGCAAGTGGTGGAACAAATACTTCAATTATTAGCGGATTTAGCGAAAAAGTATTGATAAGATTAGCAAAAGGAGAATCATTCGGTACACTTATCAAAGCGGACTCACCCACTTTAAAAGCAAGAAAACAGTGGCTTTCAGGCCAGTTAAAAATTAAAGGCAAGTTTGTGTTAGATAAGGGAGCTGTAAAAGCTATTTCTGATCTTGGAAAGTCACTCTTACCGGTTGGAGTTACAGAAGTAATTGGTGACTTTGATAGGGGAGATGCCGTTGCTTGTGTAAATTCAGAAAATGATGAATTTGCTATTGGATTATCTAATTATTCTTGTTTAGATTCAAAAAAGATTATTGGAAAACCCTCATCTGAAATAGAGACGCAGTTAGGGTATGTTGAAGAATCAGAACTAATTCACAGAGATAACTTATGTCTTATTAACTTTAATTCTTCATCTGAAAAAATATAAGTAGATAATTCAAGCAGAGCCTTTCTGTAAACATTTTTTTTAAAGCTTACTACTTCATTTATAGGTAATACAAAATCTTTCCACATCCAATCATCAAATTCACGCTTATCATCTACTTCACCAAGGGAGATATTTTTTTCTTTACATATTAATTTAAGCAAAAACCAAATTTGTTTTTGTCCTTTATAGTTGTTTCTCCACTCTTTTTTTATTAATCGAGTGGGCACATCGTAATAAAGCCATTTTTTTGTTCTTCCTAATATCTCAATGTCACTCGAGTTAAGTCCAGTCTCTTCTTCGAGTTCTCTATACATAGCGCCTACAAGCGTCTCTCCTCTTTTAATACCTCCCTGGGGAAATTGCCATGCATTTTCGTTTACTCTTTTAGCCCAAAAAACATTTTTTTTAGCATTTACTATAATTATGCCAATGTTCCTTCGATAACCATTTTGAATATACATGACAATATTATAGAACTCGATTGGTTAATCTTTACATAAGTATTTAATTAATTTTATTATGGTAAGAATATGCGTGCAAAATCTTTCCACATAACAACTTTTAAAGAGCCTCCATCCGACTCCGATATTACAAGTTACAGCTTGATGATTCGCTCTGGGATGATAAAAAAATTAAGTTCTGGCATTTACTCATATATGCCAATTGGTTTAAGAGTTTTAAGAAGAATTGAGAATATTATTAGGGAAGAAATGAACTACATTGGAGGAATTGAAATACTTACTCCAATTATACAACCTGCTGAACTGTGGAAATCTACGAATCGCTGGGAGAGCTTGGGTAAAGAGTTGCTAAGAGTAAAAGACAGACATGATAGAGATTTTATTGTTCAACCAACCTCAGAAGAAGTATTTACTGACATGGTAAAACAAGAAATCAAAAGTTGGAAGAAATTACCCAAAATTTTTTACCAGATACAGACAAAATTTAGAGACGAAAGAAGACCTAGATTTGGGATAATGAGAGCCAGAGAGTTTGTTATGAAGGATGCATACTCATTTGATATTAATAAAGAACAAGCATATCAAACATACGAAGTTATGTTGGAGTGTTATAAATCAATTTTCAAAAAAATGGGTTTAACTTTTAGAGTAGTAAAAGCGGATTCTGGAAATATTGGTGGTCCGAGATCAAATGAGTTTCAAGTTATTGCAGAAACTGGTGAAGATAAAATCGCGTTTTGTAAAGATACAGACTTTTCAGAAAATGTAGAGTTAGCTGAAGCCATATCAGTTATTGATACAAGAGAAAAACCGAAGGATGAGATTCAAATTATAAAAACACCAAACTCTTATAGTTGTAAGGACGTTGCCAGTTATTTAAAAGTATCCTCCAAATTGATCGTAAAATCACTTTTAATCGCAGTTGATAGCAACAGTTTAGATAAAAATGAGAAAGTTTTTTGGCTGGTCTTACTAAGATCCGATCATAATTTAAACGAATTTAAGCTTTCTAAAATAAATGAATTCTCCTCAGGATGGAAGTTTGCGAAAAATGAAGAAATAAAAAAATTGACTGGTGCTTCTGCTGGTTCAATAGGACCTGTTAAGAAAAATAAAAAAATAAAAGTAATTGCTGATAAAACTGTTGCAAACATGTCTGATTTTATTGTGGGGGCAAATGAAGACGATTTTCACTTTACAGGAGTAAATTGGAAAAGAGATATTGAAGAACCTGATCTTATTAAGGACATCAGAGATGTTGTCGATGGTGACCCTCTACCAAATAGACTTGGTAAAATTTCAATTCAACGTGGCATTGAAGTTGGTCATGTGTTTTACTTAGGCAACAAATATTCTAAGCAACTTGGAGCGAATGTCCTAGGTGAAGATTGTGTAGAGCGGCCAATTGAGATGGGATGTTATGGTATTGGAGTAAGTAGATTAATTGCGGCCTCTATTGAGCAAAATCATGATTTAGAAGGAATAGTTTGGCCAAAGAACATTGCTCCCTTTTCTGTTGTAATTTGCCCAATAGGAGGCAAAACAAATGAAGTGGTCAAGATTACCGCACAAAATATCTATAAAGATCTTGTTAAAGAAAATTTTGATGTTATTTTAGATGACCGGGAAGAACGACCTGGAATTATGTTTGCAGAATGGGAATTAATTGGAATACCACTTCGTATTACCGTTGGACCAAAATCTTTAGTAGCTAAAAAAGTAGAGTTGTATTTCAGAGATACAAAGATCAGGAAAGACTTTGATCTTGGAAGCATTGTCAAAGTCGTTCGTGATTATTTTGATTAACGCCTTTTTGTTCTTTTGTTTTTCCTTTTTTTTGATGTAAATAAGTTTTTTAAATTAGGTTTTGTCGTTCCTGGAAGACCACCCATAGAGTTCATTATTTTGTTTAAGGCTCCACCACCCATTCTTTTCATCATATTTTGCATTTGCGTAAACTGATTCATTAGTTTGTTAACTTCTTGAACTGATACTCCTGCCCCGGATGCAATACGTTTTTTTCTGGATGCTTTTATTATTTCAGGCATTTTTCTCTCCAAGGGTGTCATTGAAAGAATTATTCCTTCTTGTTTTTTTACAGAATTATCTAAACCACTTAAATCTTTTCCTTTGGCAGCTTCTACAATATTGCTGGGAAGCATTCCCATAATTGAGGAAAGTCCACCCATAGACCTCATTTGACTTATTTGCAAGCGAAATTCGTTGAGTGTGAATGTTTTTCCTCTTTGTAATTTTTTAGCTAACTCTGTAGCTGATTTGTTTTCAATCGTTTCTTTTGCTTTCTCAACAAGGGATAGAATGTCACCCATACCAAGAATTCTGTTAGTAAATCTTTCAGCATCAAATTTTTCAAGTCCATCCAGTTTTTCAGATACCCCGACGAATTTTGTTGGACAACCAGTTACTGACTTTACTGACAATAGAGACCCACCCCTGCTGTCACCATCTGCTTTCGTCAATACAATCCCAGTTAAATTAATTTGATTGTTAAAATTTTTTGCAACTTCTAAGGCATCTTGACCTTGCATAGAGTCAATTACAAAAAGTGTTTCTACAGGATTTATTATCTTTTGAAGGTTGTTAATTTCATTCATCATTTCTAAATCAATAGACAGTCTTCCAGCAGTATCAACGAGCAAAACTTCATAATAAAACTTTTTCGCATGTGCTACTGCTTTTTCAGCTATTACTGCGGGAGATTCATCCTGGTGAGAGTTGTAAAAATCTACTCCAGCCTGTTTAGAAATAGTTTCTAATTGTTTAATTGCTGCCGGTCTGTATACATCACATGAGGTAGTTAAGATTTTTATATTTTTCTGTTGTTTTTTTAGCCAATAGGCAAGTTTTCCACAAGTGGTTGTTTTTCCGGCCCCTTGAAGTCCAGCAAGCAGTATAGTTGCTGGAGGTTTGGATTTAAAATTTAGATCAGTNGATATTTTTTCTTCGTCACCCATAATTTTTATTAGTTCATCTTTAACTATCCCTACCAACGTTTGGCCAGGAGTTAGACTATCCAAAACTTCTGCTCCTAACGATTTAACTTTTATTTGATTTATTAAATCTTTTACTACTGGGAGGGCAACATCTGCTTCTAAAAGGGCAAGCCTAATTTCCCTTGCTATTTCAAGAGTGTTTTTTTCAGTTATTCTGGCTTCACCCTTGATATGTTTGACAATACTTGTCATTTTTTGTGATAGAGATTCAAACATTACTAATATTCCTTTAAAAAAAACATTGAAGCTGCGTTAAAATTTTAATATGAATCAATTTTACGTTTTCCTTTGCTCATTAGCATCAATAGGATACTTCCTTTTAGGTTTATCTTTTAATGTTCGCATACCATTCATAAGTTCTCACCTTGGAAAACATTTTTTGTTTGCTTTATCAGTCATATGTCTTGGATCTGCTTTATTGCCGGAATGGTTTTCAGATTCTGGTATGCAATTTGGTTTTTCAATCGCTATTGCATGGATGTTTTGGTTAGCCTCTGTCCTAATTTGGGTTGAAATTACAATTACTCCTGAATCGTTATCTGCAAGATATATTTTTTTCCCTGCAGTTTTGGGTGCAGTTTTACCAATTCTATTACCGTCTCCTGTATTAGAAGCAGATTTAAGTTTTTTCTTTAGATTTCACATTCTCATTGCGATGCTTGCATATAGTAGCTTTGCTCTAGCAGTAGCACAGGGGTCAATTATGATGGCACATGAGGCTTCATTAAGAAAACTAAAACAAAAACGAATTACTAGCGGTATGCCATCACTACTCGAGATGGACACTTCTTTGGTAAGAATTTTATTCGTTTCATTTACTTTAATTAGCGCTACTCTTGCTTCAGGAATTGTAATTAATCATGAAGTTGGTAAAAACTTTATAGAACTAGATCATAAAACTATTTTTGCTTTTGCTGCGTGGGTTATAGTTTTAATTTTACTAGTTGGTCGTATGTATTTTGGCTGGAGAGGGAGATTTGCTGCCAGATTAACGATTATTGGATTCATTTTTTTGCTTTTTGCTTATATTGGAACTCAGTTTGTGCTTGAAGTTTTGTTAGATAGATAAAAATTTGTTTAATGTTTATTTACAAAATTGTTTTAAATCTATTCTTTTTGTTATGTGTTGTTTTTTTACTTAAAAAATTTATGGGAAAATTTCCTGTCGAAAAAGTACCTTGGCCGGAAAAAATAAAATTAATCTAGTTGTGTGTAAGAATTGAGGGCTAAGGATTCCTATTAGTGAGGCTATATTTAGTAATGGTGAAATTTGTTGTTGCGAAAAGCATGCTAAAAGAGAGTAAAAATTGTCAACAAAAGTAATTGATTCTGAGGGTTGGATTAAATCCTTCGTTAATTCTGAAAAGATTTGTTCTCCTAACTTTGATAATCGTCCTCATAATATTAAAATTTCGTTAGTGGTTATTCACTGTATAAGCCTGCCTGCTGGGAAATTTGGGGGGAAAGAAGTTGAAAACCTATTCTTAAATAAACTCAATACTTCAATACCAGAGTTTCAGAAATTAAGTTCTTTAAAAGTTTCTTCACATTTCTTTATTCGCCGTGATGGATCGATTATACAATTCGTTTCGATAGACAAACGTGCTTGGCATGCAGGAGACTCAATTTTTTTTGGTAAAACAAACTGTAATGACTTTTCTATAGGCGTTGAATTAGAAGGAACGGAGTCAACAAAATTTGAGAGGGAGCAATACTTGTCTTTATTGACTATAATTGAGACTCTATCAAATAAACTTCCATTTTTAAATGCGATTACCAGCCATGAGTATATTGCACCAAAAAGGAAAACTGACCCAGGACCTTTTTTTGATTGGAACTTTCTTAAAAAAAAATTCCAAGAGTTATCAATTTCTTGTGAAATTTTTAGTAAAAAAAATTGAAAATTAATCAAATAGCTATTGCATCGCTTCTAATCGAATACTAGAATTAGTATTAATTACTCACCTAAATGACTAAACCTAGTATTTAATTAGCAAATGTTTCTATCCATATCCAACTGTAATATTTTGTTTCTATATATAACCCGTTCTTCAACTCCAACTTAAAAGGATTATAGATGAGGTCACAGCCAACTGATTTGGCAAACACTAGTATCAATATAGAGAAGTCACAAACAGAGAAAAAAACTTCATTTTCAAATGTCACTTCGGATTCATCCGGGGGTCTAAAAGTAGATGCTGATCTTTCAGATATCAAAGTAATTCGCAGAAATGGTTCAGTGGTGTCTTTTGAGGCTAATAAAATTGCAGTTGCAATGACTAAAGCCTTTTTGGCTGTCAACGGTGGCCAAGGGGCAGCAAGCGCGCGAGTGAGAGAACAAACTGAATTATTCACTTCACAGATAGTTGAAATTTTTTTACGTCGACTTCCAGCTGGAGGAACTCTTCACATTGAGGAAATTCAAGATCAAGTTGAGTTAGCCTTGATGAGAGCAGGTGAACATGAAGTAGCTAGAGCTTATGTTCTCTACCGCGAGAGAAGAGCTAGGGAAAGACAAAAAAATGATGACAAAGTAAAAAAAGATTTTTCGAGTGAACTGAAGATTTCAATCAATGGAAAATTAGAAACTCTTGATGCTCAATTTTTTTTAGAAATTGTAAATTCAGCTTGTAAAGGTTATGAAGGTTTAGTTAATCCAAATGAAATTTTGGATGCCGCACTTAAAAATATTTATGACGGAATACCTTTTGAAGAGGTTTTTAAGTCAATTGTTTTATCTGCTAGAACATTAATAGAAAAGGATCCAGCATATGCTAAAGTCAGCGCACAGTTGCTCTTGTATTCAATTCGCAAGGAGGTTCTCGGGTTTGACATTCAATCGAGTCAAATCCAGAAGGTATATGAAGAATACTTTTTACGATTTATCGAGAAGGGTATAGAAAAAAATTTACTTGACCCAGAACTATCTAAATTTGATCTTATTAAGTTAAGTTCCAAAATTATTGCTGAGAGGGATGCTCAGTTTGATTATTTAGGTATACAAACTTTGTATGATAGATATTTCTTAGTAGACAGAAAAGACTTGGTAAACAAAGAGGGAAGAAGGTTAGAATTGCCACAAATTTTCTTTATGCGAGTCGCTATGGGATTAGCAATTAAAGAAGTTGATAGGGAGGCAAGGGCAATTGAATTCTATGATTTACTATCAAGTTTTGATTTTATGAGTTCCACTCCTACACTCTTTAATAGTGGCACTCAATTTTCTCAGTTATCCTCATGTTATCTATCTACTGTAGATGATGATTTGAGTGGAATATATGAAGCAATAAAAGAAAATGCACTTCTTGCAAAATATGCGGGGGGGCTGGGAAATGATTGGACACCTGTTAGAGCCTTAGGAAGTTACATAAAAGGTACTAATGGACAAAGTCAAGGAGTAGTTCCCTTTTTGAAGGTTGTAAATGATACTGCAGTTGCTGTTAATCAAGGAGGAAAAAGGAAAGGTGCAGTTTGCACTTATCTTGAAACCTGGCATTTGGACATTGAGGAATTTTTGGAGTTAAGAAAAAATACAGGAGATGATAGACGTCGAACTCACGACATGAATACTGCAAACTGGATTCCTGACTTGTTTATGAAGCGGGTCAACGACCAGGGTAAGTGGACACTTTTTTCTCCAGATACAGTTCCAGATTTACACGAAAAAGTAGGCAAAGAATTTGAAGTTGCATATCTCAACTACGAAAAACAAGCTGAGCAAGGGCAGTTATCACCTTTCAAGGAAGTATCTTCGATAGTTCTTTGGAGAAAGATGTTGTCTATGCTTTATGAGACTGGCCATCCATGGATAACATTTAAGGATCCTTGCAATATTAGAAATCCCCAACAACATAAGGGAATCGTTCACAGTTCTAATTTATGTACAGAAATCACGCTCAATACCAGTGAGTCAGAAATTGCTGTCTGCAACTTGGGATCTGTTAATCTCGTAAATCACTTAATTGAGGTTTCCAAAGATAAATACCAACTTGATAATCATCGTTTGGAAAAGACTATTAATACGGCTATGAGGATGTTGGATAATGTAATAGACATTAATTTCTACGCAGTAGGAAAAGCAAGAAATTCAAATTTTAGACACCGACCTGTTGGTTTGGGAATTATGGGTTTTCAAGACTCTTTACATGCAATGAAAATACCTTACGCTTCAAATGAAGCTGTTGAATTTGCAGATAAGTCTATGGAGACTATTTGTTATATGGCATATTCTGCATCATCAAATCTGGCTTTAGAAAGAGGAAGCTATTCTTCTTTTAAGGGGTCTTTGTGGGAACAGGGAATTTTACCAATCGATTCATTAAAACTTTTGGAGGAACATCGTGGACAAAAAATTGAAGTTGATAGATCCATGACCCTTGATTGGGATTCCCTAAGGAAGCGCATAATGAAGAATGGTATCCGTAATTCTAATTGTGTTGCGGTGGCCCCTACTGCAACTATTTCAAATATTGTTGGGGTATCAGCCTCAATAGAACCAACTTTTCAAAATCTTTATGTGAAATCTAATTTATCAGGTGAATTCACCATAGTTAGTGAGACTATGGTGAGAGATTTAAAGAAATTAGGTTTATGGGATGCAGTAATGGTTTCAGATTTAAAATATTTTGATGGTAGTCTCGCGAAGATTGACAGGATTCCAGCTGAAATAAGAAATATTTATGCCACCGCTTTTGAAGTCGATCCAAAGTGGATTGTTGAATGTGCAGCAAGAAGACAAAAATGGATTGATCAATCTCAATCACTTAACATCTATTTGTCTGGAGTGTCTGGTAAAAAGCTGGATGAAATATACAAGCTTGCTTGGAAAAAAGGTTTGAAAACCACTTACTATCTTAGAACTTTGGGTGCAACACATGCTGAAAAATCTACTTCAAATTCTAGTGAACTTAATTCTGTAGAAGTTAATGAGAAAACAACTACAGCTTTATGTGCAATTGATGATCCTGAGTGTGAGGCTTGTCAATGAATTTGTTGCTGCTGATTGCGTCACTATTACAACAAAAAAACAAATTTAATTAAAAAATTTATATATGTTTTACCAACAAAACCTCATCACTAACTATACTCAATTAAGGTCTATTTATAATGCTTACGTGGGAAAATAACTCTTCAGAAATGCTCGATGCTAATCTAGTAGATAACTCTTTTAAAAAGATTGAGGAATCTTCTAGCTTGAATAACTCAACTAACCCTTCTGTTATGGAAAAAAATTCTGCGACAGAAAATCGCAGAGTTAAAGTTGAAGATAAAAGAATTATTAATGGAGGTACTGATGTAAATCAGTTAGTACCGTTCAAATATAAATGGGCATGGGAGAAATATTTGTCTGGTTGTGCTAATCATTGGATGCCTCAAGAAATAAATATGTCAAGAGATATTTCATTGTGGAAGAGTAAAGATGGCTTGACAGATGATGAGCGTAGATTAATAAAAAGAAATCTTGGTTTTTTTGTAACTGCAGATAGTCTTGCTGCCAATAATATTGTTCTTGGTACATATCGCCACATAACTGCTCCAGAGTGCCGTCAATATCTCTTAAGACAAGCGTTTGAAGAAGCCATTCATACTCATGCATATCAATATATTGTTGAGTCACTTGGTCTTGATGAATCTGAAATTTTTAATGCTTATCATGAAGTCCCATCGATAAGATCCAAAGATGAGTTCCTTATTCCTTTTATTGATACATTAACAAACCCTAATTTCAAAACAGGCACCACAGAATCAGATCAAAAATTATTGAAGTCACTAATTGTATTTTCTTGTTTAATGGAAGGTTTGTTTTTTTACGTAGGTTTTGTACAAATACTTGCGCTTGGAAGACAAAATAAAATGACAGGTGCTGCAGAACAGTATCAGTATATTTTGCGTGATGAATCTATGCATTGTAATTTTGGAATTGATTTGGTAAACACTATAAAATTAGAAAATCCAAATTTATGGACAAATGAATTTAAAGAAGAAATAAAAAAATTGTTTATTGACGCAGTTGAGTTAGAATATCGTTATGCAGAAGATACAATGCCAAGAGGTGTTTTAGGATTGAATGCTCCAATGTTTAAAAAATACCTTCGCTTTATAGCTAATCGACGTGCCCAACAAATTGGTATGGATCATTTATATCCTGTTGAAGAAAATCCATTTCCTTGGATGTCTGAAATGGTAGATTTAAAAAAAGAAAGAAATTTTTTTGAAACACGTGTTATCGAATATCAAACGGGAGGGGCGCTCTCTTGGGATTAATTTGGAAAAAAATTTCTTGTCAAGAATTCATTTGTACTGGAAAGTATATCAATTGAAAATTTCGGTTAAAATGAACAGCGAGGATAATTCTGTCCGAGCTTTGCAACAAATCATCCGGAAAACTCGGTAGAGGAGAAAGATAGATGGCGGAGAAAAAGAAGCTTAAAAAAAAGGCTGGACAAAAAAAAACAACTACAAAAAAAGTTGCTATTAAAAAGCCAGTAGCTAAGAAAAAAATTACTACCAAGAAGCCAGTTTCAAAGAAAAAAGTTGTTGCCAAAAAGAAACCTGCGACCAAGAAAAAACCTTCTGCTAAGAAGCGTCCAGTAGCGAAGAAAAAACCTTCTGCTAAGAAGCGCCCAGCGGCTAAGAAAAAACCTTCTGCTAAGAAGCGCCCAGTAGCGAAGAAAAAGCCTGCTGCTAAGAAGCGCCCAGCGGCCAAGAAAAAACCTGCTGCCAAAAAGAAGCCTGCGGCTAAGAAAAAACCTTCTGCTAAGAAGCGCCCAGTAGCGA
>NHHF01000122.1 GCA_002171155.1 Betaproteobacteria bacterium TMED156 | reverse complement strand
TAAATCTTTTAGATGCTTTAACCTCACTAGCCTTGAAAATATCTGAAAAAAAATGGGTTATTCCAGAACTTTCTGAAAATTCAGAAATAAATATTAAGCAAGGATTCCATCCTGTTTTGGGAAATAATAAATTAGAAGGAGATTATGAAAACAACTTCTACCCAAACGATACTTTATTAACTTCAAATAAAAATATGATGCTTTTAACCGGACCAAATATGAGTGGCAAATCTACATACATGAAACAGGTGGCACTAATTACTATTTTGGGAAGAATGGGTGCACCCGTACCTGCCAGTTATGCAAAAATTGGAGTAATTGACCGAATTTTTACAAGAATTGGTGCTGCTGATGATTTAGCTGGTGGGAGATCAACTTTTATGGTTGAAATGACAGAGGCAGCAAAAATATTACATAAAAGTACAAAAAAAAGTCTTGTAATTATGGATGAAATTGGACGTGGGACCTCAACATCTGATGGACTCGCTCTAGCAATTGCAATTGCTACAGAAATTAATAAAGTAAATCAGTCACTTTGTCTCTTTGCAACTCACTACTTCGAAATAACTGAACTCTCAAAACAATTAAAGGGGGTAGAAAATTTTCATATTTCAACAAAAGAACGAGATGATCAAATAGTCTTTTTATACGAGTTGAAAAAAGGTCCTGCAAGTAAGAGCTTTGGTTTGAAGGTTGCTAAATTGGCAGGTATTCCAAATTCAGTTTTAAATTATGCTAACAGTATTAAACTTCCAACAAATCACGAAATCTTGGTTGAAACTGAGCAGGAGATAAGTAAAAACATCTTAGAACAAAACAAAGGTATGGAAATAATCAACGAAATTGTAAATATTGACCCTAACGTTTGTTCTCCTAAACTAGCACTCGATCTAATTTTTAAATGGAAAAAATCTTTAGATAGTTAGAAACTAAATTTTTTCAAATTTTGCAACTGCTAAAGACAAACAACGAATATCATTACCTTCAAATTGTATTTGAGCACTCGCCTCTAAACCAGTCCCCTGAATAGCAATTACAACTCCATCCCCAAATCTTTTATGCCTTATATTTTGTCCTATTTTTAAAGAATTTTCTTTGTTGTTATGATTTGGTTCTGACCCATAAGATGTTGAAAAATTATTGAGCCTAATACTATGTAAATTTTGATTTTGGTTGGTATAAAAATTGTGGCTTTTGTTCTTAAATGATTGTATTTTTTTTATGCATTTTTCTGGAATCTCGCTGAGGAAACGACTTTTTTGATGATATCTTAGTTGGCCATGTAACCTTCGAGATTGAGCACTAGTTAAAAACAATCGTTTTCTAGCCCTTGTCAAGGCCACATACATCAGCCTTCTTTCCTCCTCTAACCCATTGAATTCATTTAAAGAATTTTCATGAGGGAATAATCCCTCCTCTAGTCCAGTCACAAAGACGACATCAAATTCTAAGCCCTTTGCTGAATGAATTGTCATTAATTGGACAGCTTCCTTACCTGCGGCTGCCTGAGCCTCTCCAGACTCAAGAGATGCATGAGACAAAAATCTAGCTAAAGGAGTAAGATTCAAATCTAAATCAAAATTTTTGTCGTCTAACACGCCTTCCTTTCCAGAAAAAATCTGGTCATTCGAATTTTCTTCAGTTAAGCCATAATTTGAAGGAGTTGAACTGCTAATATTTTCATCATCTATAAATCCAGATGAAGCAGTTACTAGTTCCTTCAAATTTTCCAATCTCTCTGAACCATTTTTTTCAGAGAGAAAATGTTCAACTAGACCAGAGCGAGTAATAACGTTGTTAACAGTTTCAGGTAAATTCATAAGGACCACATCGTTTGTAATTCCTAAAATAAGTTCCTTGAATTTGAACAAAGCCGCTCCAGACTTACCATCTATTTTTTCAATTGCTTTAAATAAACCGACATTAAACTTTTCGGCTGTTTCCTGTAATTTATCGATTGTACGACTACCTATTTTTCTAGGTGGAAAATTAACAATTCTCAAAAAAGCATTATTATCATCCTGATTTTCAATTAATCTTAAGTAAGCCAATGCATGTTTTACTTCTGCTCGATCATAAAAGCGAAGACCCCCATAAACTCTGTAATCAAGTTTCCTTTTATTAAGCTCATGTTCGATGATTCTGGATTGAGCATTGCTTCTATATAAAATTGCAATTTCTGATGGTGATAAACCCAGGTCAATAAAGCTTTTGGCTTCCTCAACAATCCAAATAGCTTCATCTATATCTTCAAGTGATTCATATGTTTTTATGAGCTCACCCATTCCCAAGTCAGTCCACAAATTTTTACCAAGTCTCGAGCTATTATTTGAAATAAGGGCATTAGCAGCATCCAAAATATAGCCGTGTGACCTGTAATTTTGTTCTAAACGAACTGTATCTCTAACATTAAAATCTTTTTTGAAATATTTCATGTTTGCTACATCAGCTCCTCTAAATGCATAAATACTTTGGTCATCATCACCTACTGCTAACACGTTAGTAGATTTATTACTAAGTAATTTCAACCATTCATATTGTAATGAGCTTGTGTCCTGAAACTCATCAACAAGTATGTGTTTAAATCTTAATTGATAATGTTCTCTGATATCCTTGGATCGTTGGAGTAATTCAAGTGACCTTAATAAAAGTTCACCAAAATCAACAACTCCCTCTTTTTGACACTGAATTTCATAAGCCTCATAAAGCTCTATATGAAGTTTATTAAATTCACTATTTTCCTCAATATTGTTAAATCTTAATCCTTCCTCTTTAGCAGAATTAATAAATCTTTGTACCTGTCTTGGAGCAAATTTTTCAGTGTCAACGTTCAAATTTTTCATTAAGCGTTTAATTGCCGCTAATTGGTCTTGTATATCGAGAATTTGAAAATTTTCAGGAAGTGCTGCCTGTTGGTAGTTGAATCGTAGCATCCTATTACATAATCCATGGAAGGTGCCGATCCACATTCCCCCTAAATTAAAAGTGAGCATCGCACTTATTCGAGTCATAAGCTCTCTAGCTGCTTTATTTGTGAAGGTAACAGCCATGATCTCTCTAGGATTAGCTTTACCCATTGCCAACAACCAAGCTATTCTCGTTGTGAGTACCCTAGTTTTGCCACTGCCGGCACCTGCCAAAACCAAAACAGAACTGTTTTCTGCAGTTACAGCTGCTTTTTGCTGTTCGTTTAGTCCATTTAATAAGTCATATTTCATTTGATATTTTTTTTATTTTTAGGTGATAGAAAGTTTTTTTTTAAAAATAACTTTTTTTTTAATCTTAAAGTTAACTAATATGTAAAATACGAATTAACTATTATCAGTATCTCCTAAATTAAACATGACTGATCAAAAAATTTTTGAAAAGAATTACGATTCCCAAAAAATTGAAAAAGAAATTCAAAAATATTGGGAATTAAACAAACAATTCAAAACAATTGAAAACGATCCCAACTATCCTAAGGGGAAATTTTATGCTTGCTCAATGTTGCCTTATCCTTCTGGACGTCTTCATATGGGTCATGTACGCAATTATACAATTAATGATGTAATGGCAAGATGGAAAAGAATGATGGGTTATAACGTGTTAATGCCGATGGGTTGGGATGCATTCGGGTTACCAGCTGAAAATGCCGCTTTAGCAAAAAATCTTTCTCCCTCAGAATGGACATACTCAAATATTGCAACCATGAAAAAACAACTCATTTCTCTTGGTCTTGCAATTGATTGGTCAAGAGAGATTACGACATGTTCCGCGGATTACTATAAATGGAACCAATGGCTTTTTTTAAGGATGCTAGAGAAAGGTATTGCTTACAAAAAAACTGGTACCGTAAATTGGGATCCAAAAGACAAAACAGTTTTAGCAAATGAGCAGGTTATTGATGGTTTTGGTTGGCGATCCGGAGTAAAAGTAGAAAAACGCGAAATTCCTATGTATTATCTAGCAATTACTAAATATTCCAAGCAACTCGTTCAAGGTCTAGAAAAACTGGAATGGCCAGATCGAGTAAAAACCATGCAAGAAAATTGGATTGGAAGATCATCAGGCCTTCAGGCGTCATTTAAACATTCAATTTTTGATGATTCAAACACATTAATCAGTAATGGCCTACTGGATGTCTACACAACCAGACCAGACACAATTATGGGTGTTACTTTTGTTGCAATTGCTCCTGAACACCCGATTTCCAGTTTTTTAACATCTATCAACCCTCAAGTGGAATTATTTGTAAATAATCACAAATCAGCTCTTACTGAAGCAGAAATAGCAACTAGAGAGAAAGCAGGTATTAACACCCAATTATCAGTTGAACATCCACTAACAAAAGAAAAAATACCCTTGTGGATTAGTAATTATGTAATTATGAGTTATGGAAATGGAGCGGTGATGGGAGTTCCTGCGCATGATGAACGTGATTTTGAATTCGCGAAAAAATACAAAATTCTTATAAAACAAGTTATTCAACCTAAACTTAAAAGCAATGAATTTGATGTTGCTCATTGGAAAGAATGGTATAGCAAAAAAGAAAATTGCATATGTATAAATTCTGGCAAATATTCTGGCTTAGATAGGAATGAAGCTGTAAAAAAAATAATTTCTGACGTCGAAAAATTAAATCTTGGAAAGAGGAAAACTGAGACAAGGTTAAGGGACTGGGCAATAAGTCGTCAAAGATATTGGGGAACTCCTATTCCAATAATACATTGTAATAAATGTGGCTCTGTTTCAGTCCCAGATGATCAATTGCCCGTTACTTTGCCTGAAAATATTACTCCAGATGGCTCAGGAAATCCTCTTCTAGATTCAAAAAACTTTATTGAAACTAACTGTCCTAAATGTGGTGGAATTGCAAAACGTGAGACTGACACCATGGATACTTTTATCGATTCTAGCTGGTATTTTCTTCGTTATTGTTGTTTTGACTCTCAAGATAAAATGGTTGATTCTAGGGTTGATTATTGGTTACCTATGGACCAATACATTGGAGGGATAGAGCATGCGGTATTGCATCTGCTTTATGCTAGATTTTGGATTAAAGTTATGAATGATCTTGGATTGATTGAATTTAGAGAACCTTTCAAAAACCTGTTGACACAAGGAATGGTTTTAAACCAAACTTTTTATAAGAAAGATAAAGACGGTAAACAAACTTTTTATAATCCAGACGAGATAAAAGTTAAACGAGATAAGAGAGGTAAGGTAATTGGTGCTTTTTTATCTGCAGATAAGTCACAAGTTTTAATTGGTGGATCAGAAAAAATGTCTAAATCGAAAAATAACGGTGTAGACCCTGAATCTATAATTTTAAAATATGGTGCTGATACTGCTAGGATTTTTACCATTTTTGCTTCACCCCCACAACAAAGCCTGGAGTGGTCTGGCAACGCGATTGAAGGTTCGTATAAGTTTTTAAAACGTTTGTGGAATTTCTGTTACACCCAAAGTCGAGAAATAAGTGCAGACACAATAAAATCATCAACCAAACTCTCTGGTAAATTAAAGAATTCTTTTTTAAGAAGAAAAACTCACGAAATTCTTAGACAAGCCAGTTATGATATGGACCGACAACATTACAATACAGTAGTGTCCGCATGCATGAAATTGCTTAACTCTTTAGAAGAAAATACAAAAAAACATTTAGATAATAAAGGGCAAACTTCAATGCTAGAAAAACCAAATGTTGTTATGGTTGAAAGCCTATCAATTTTGATTCGAATTCTGTATCCGATTGCACCACACATAACAGAATATTTATGGAATAAATTAGGTTTTGTTGAGGAGTATGGTAATTTAATATCAACAAAATGGCCTGATTTCGATCAACAAGCACTTGAACACTCGCAAATCGAAATGGTTCTTCAAATAAATGGAAAAGTTAGATCGAAATTAAGTGTAAAGTCAGAATCAACAAATGAAGAAATAACTAAAATAGCCATTAATTCCGATGCTTATAAACGATACAGTCAAGGAAGAATAATACTTAAGACCATAATTGTCCCAAAGAGACTTATTAATTTAGTGCTCAAAGAAAAATGAAACATAATTCAAAAAAATCATCACACCACAAATCTATAAATTTAATTCAAATTTTAAGCTTTCTCTTTTTCTTTTCGTTTGTGTCAGGATGTGGGTGGAAATTTAAAGTTTTGTCGGATCAGTTGCCAGTAAATAAAATATATCTTTCGGGGATTGAGAATGGAGTTGGAAGAGAGTTATTAAGTAGACTTCGCAGGATGGATAATTTAAATATTGTCAACTCAGCAGTTGATTCAGAAGTTGTTATTAATCTTCTTGTTGACAATGAAAAAGTTGTTGTAGGCTTTTCAGGGGCTGGTCGGCCCAGAGAATTAGAGCTAAGAACAACTGTTAAAATAGAAATAAATGATCAGGAAGGTAAACCAATTCAGCCATTAGATAAATTGCAAATTATAAGATCTGTAAATTTTAGTGACACTGATGTTTTGGCAACACAGTCCCATGAGGCATTTCATAGATCTGACATAGAGAAGCAATTAGCAATTAGAATAATTGAAAGATTACAGAGAATAGCGCCCTAAATGCTAGTTAACCTGGATATTTCTTCAATAGTAAAGATTGATCATGAACTGGATTCAATTACTAGAAATTATAAAAAACTTAATAATCATGTTCTGCCAAAAATTTGGATTATCGCAAGCAATGAAGATTTACTTAAAAAACAAATCATTTCAACTATTAAAAGAAAGTTTTTTTCTAAAAATAAATTCGATCATATACTTAAGATCCCGAACTTAAATTTCAATTGGAGTAACCTTCTATTGGAATCAATGAGTAATTCATTGTTCTCAAATGAAAAACT
Organism: Betaproteobacteria bacterium TMED156; assembly: GCA_002171155.1. Next base: position 6,246 of record NHHF01000122.1, on the reverse strand, counting down.
TTTTGATGTCAGATTAATTACAGGTAAACCTGGAACAATAGGAAGCAAATTATTAATTGAATGGTCAAAGAAAATTAAGACCAGCTCGTACTTGATGTTAAGTTTACCAATTGCTGACTCCACTATCAGGAAATCTAGCTGGTTCAAATCTATTGACAAAGTTGGCATTACTCTACTTATTTCCTCTCCTTCAACTTCTCAGATAAGAAATTGGGTCGAGAAAAAATTTTTTGATTACAAGATAAATTCTACTTGTGAAGCGATTGATTTAATGACTCAAAATTGCGAAGGCAATTTATCAATGGCTGATCAACATATTAAAAAAATTTGTTTAATAGTTAAGAGTAAAAAACAGGATATGATCGTTGATAATAATTTAGTACAAGAAATGGTTTTTAATTTTTCCAAATATAATCCATTCACACTACCTGATTTAGTTTTTAGGAAAAATAGTAAAAAAAAATGTATTCAAGCGATCAGAAGTTTAAAAGAAGAGGGTTATCCGTTGACCATGATTGTTTGGATTTTTGCTCAAGAGAGTAGAAAAAAAGATCCTTTTACCAAAAGGAAATTAATTTTGAAATTATCAACTATCGATAAAATCATTAAAGGTATAATCCCTGGAAATGCATGGATTGAACTTGAGTTATTTATCCTAAAGGATTGTTAGTGAGCGAAAGAGAAGATCAAAAAATTAGTATTGTTTCCAAAATATGTCATGAAGCTAAAAATGCTCAATATAAGCTCTTGGAGGCAACAACCGAACAAAAAAATCAATTTTTATTAGATTTGGCACATTCAATCAAAGAGAACAAATCAAATTTATTTTTAGCTAATAAGCTTGATTTAGAAATAGCTCATCAAAAAATTCAAAATGAAGCTTTCATTGATCGTTTAAAAATTACTGAAAAAACAATCCTATCTATGTCGAATGGTTTGATGCAAATTGCGCTTCTCTCTGATCCTGTTGGTGAGTTTATAAATATAAAAAAACAACCCTCAGGTATCTCTGTTGGAAAAATGCGAGTACCAATTGGGGTTATTTCTATAATATATGAGTCTAGACCTAATGTTACGGCTGATGCTGCTGGACTTTGTTTGAAATCTGGGAATGCTTTAATTTTAAGAGGGGGTTCAGAGGCGATAAATAGTAATCTTGCCATCACTAATTTATGTAAAGAAGCACTAAAAAAAAATAATCTCCCTGAAAAAGCAATTCAAATCATTGCAACTACAGATAGGAGTGCAGTTGACGAATTAATAACACAAAAAAAATTCGTTGATGTGATAATACCACGAGGTGGAAAATCCTTAATTAAAAAAATAAGTGCCGATGCTACAGTACCTGTTATCAAACATTTGGATGGGATCTGTCATATATACATTGATGATGATGCTGATTTAGACAAAGCGCTGGATATAACTGATAATTCAAAAACACATCGTCTAGGAACTTGCAACACTTTGGAGACCCTTTTAATATCAGAAAAAATTGCCTCTGTTCTTTTACCTAGGATTTGTAATACTTTTTCTAAAAAGAATATTGAAGTTAGAGTGTGTCCTGCGTCAAAATTAATACTCAATTCAAGTAACTTTGACACAACTTCTATTGTCGCTGCTACTGAAGAAGACTGGCATACAGAATACTTATCTAACATTATTTCTATTAAAACTCTTTCAGGACTTGAAGAGGCTATCGCTCATATTGCAAAATATGGTTCAAGTCACACCGATTGTATAGTCACAGAGAATCACTCAAAGGCAATGAGATTTTTGAATAAAGTTGATTCTTCATCTGTAATGATAAACGCATCAACTCGTTTCGCTGATGGATTTGAATATGGATTAGGAGCTGAAATTGGAATTAGTACAAATAAACTTCATGCTAGAGGCCCAGTAGGCTTAGAGGGCTTAACTACAAAAAAATGGGTGGTCTTTGGAAACGGACAGATACGACTGTGATTCTATATATAAAAGCATTACACATCATTTTTGTAATAAGTTGGTTTGCAGGTCTATTTTACTTACCAAGAATTTTTGTAAATATAGCACTTGTTGATAGTGATTTTCTAAAAAAAAATACTGTTTCAGTTGACCCAGACGTTTTAAATTCAAGCGAAAGAAAAAGATTGTTATTAATGGCAAAAAAATTATTTCGCTTCACTACACCGTTAATGCTGCTTTCAATCTTTTTTGGTCTATGGCTATGGGTAGGATATGGAATTGGGGCTCAAAGTCTTTGGATGCAAATTAAAATAATTATAGTTTGTTTTCTTGTGTTTTATCATTTTTATTGTGGAAAAATTTTGAAAAATCTTCTTAAGCAAATATCTAGTTGGTCACATGTGAAATTTAGATGGTTTAACGAAATTCCAGTACTTCTTTTATTTGCATCTGTTCTACTCGTTGTAGTCAAACCTATATAGATTTCAAAATTGAAAAGATTCTCTTATCAAGATAATTCTAAACAGTTAAGCACCTTCGCTGTATGTGCATCTGGGCTCGAGGAGTCACTCTTTAATGAATTGAAACAGAATCAAAGTATAAAATTCCCAAACAAACTAAGTGGAGGAGTTTTTTTTAAAACAACAGCTATTGAAATTTGTAGGTTAAATTTATGGTCGTCCATGCCATCTCGGATTTTAATCCAAGTTGGTAAAACACAGGTTAAAACTGCAAACGAGCTATTAGAATTTGCCTGCAGAATCGACTGGCAAGAATGGTTCAATCCTTCAAACTCTTTTAAAGTTGATGTGAACAGTTCAGGAAGAATGCCTGAATCAATTTCTGCTAATTTTGCTGCCCTTAAATTTAAGGATGGTATCTGTGATTATTTTAGAAAAAAATTTTACGGTATAAGACCTAATGTTGATAAAAAAACACCTGATATAAGAATATGGTTACATTTTGTTAATTCACTGGTAACTGTCTCTATTGACAGTAGTGGTGAACCTCTTTTTAAAAGAGGATGGCGAAAATCTAGAGGAATAGCCCCGATTAGAGAAAATTTAGTCTCAGCTCTTATTGCGATGTCAAAGTGGGATCATAAATTACCATTATTAGACCCCATGTGTGGAAGTGGAACATTCGTAATTGAGGCAGTAAAAAAAGCAACTGGAATACCCGCTAACTATCTGCCTGAGAACCAAAGAAAATTTTCATGTGAATTATTTTCTAATGACTCTCCGTTTAGCAATGTAAATTGGCAAATATTAAGAGAGGAAGCACTAGAAGCCTGGGTAAACAGCGAAAAAAAATCAAAAAATTTGCCATTTTTAACTGGAATAGACGCAGACATAAATATGATTCAAAATGCAGAACTCAATGCAAAATTGGCCTTACCAAAAAAAATTTCCAATATGATCAGTTGGGAAGTTGGTGAATTTGCTGTAAATAATTACATTAACAGACAAATTCCATCAAAAGGGGTTATTCTCACCAACCCACCTTTCGGTTTAAGGATAGAGTTAGATGATGATTTAAAAACAAAATTGATTCAGCAGATGGGCTCAGTACTTAAAAAAAATTTTTCTGGGTGGACGGCATGGATACTAACAAATGAAAAAAACTTTTCGTCCAAAATAAGGCTAAAACCAAATAATAAATTTAGTGTGTTTAATGGCGACATTTCCTGTATTTGGTTGTCATTTGAGATTGTTAAAGGAAGTATTAAAAAAAATGATTGAAGAAGAAAAAAGTAATATTTTTATTCAAAGATTAAAAATTCTTGAAAACCGAATCTTGTCAACATGCTCTAAAACAAATGTCAAAAGAGAAAATATTAAAATCTTGGCAGTTAGTAAGAAAAAAACCTCCAAGGATATTGAAGTGGCAATATCTCAAGGATTGTTTTCATTTGGAGAAAACTATTTGAGTGAAGCATTAGAAAAAATAGATAGATTGTCAGTTAGAAAAAATTTTTCAACCTTATTAGACTGGCATTTTATTGGTCAAATACAAAGAAATAAAACAAAAAAAATTGCAGAGAACTTTGATTGGGTACATTCAATAGAAAAATTTGAAATTGCACAAAGATTATCTAATCAAAGACCAGTTTATTTGAAGCCACTTAATGTTTTCATACAGGTCAATATAGACCAGGAAGAAAGTAAAGGTGGAACAAGTATTGAAGATGCCAAAAGTTTAGTAATAAAAATTTCTAAATTGCCTCAAATTTCTGTAAAAGGTCTAATGGCAATTCCTAAATCGACGAATGATTTCGCTAAACAGAAATGTTCTTTTGCAAAACTAAAACAAACAAAAGATGAAATAAATAAATCCAGTAAATTAGATGTAAAACTTGGTCACCTATCAATGGGTATGTCAAATGATTTGGAAGCCGCCATTTCAGAAACTGATAAATTTACAAAAACATGGATTAGAATCGGTACTTCCATTTTCGGTGAAAGAAAATAAACAATAATTAAAATACATATAACATAATGATACTAGGTCATGGATTCAATGCTAGCATTTAGCCTTTTTTTATGTCTTGCAGCCTTATTTTTATGAACGATTTTTTTATCAGCAATTTTATCGATAGATGATTGGGCTTTTTGAAAAGCAGTTTGAGCTAATTTCTTGTCACCAGAAATGACAGCTTTTAGGACAGATTTGATGGAAGTCCTGTAGGCTGTTCTAAGACTTTGGTTAGCCAAACGACGGGAAGCGGATTGACGAGCACTTTTTCTCGCAGAAACTGAATTTGCCATAAAAACCTTAAAAAAAAAACTTAAAGAAAGAATATACAATTATCTATGAACTTATTCAAGACTACAGCCTCAATTAGTTTTTTTACTCTTATTTCTAGATTCACAGGTTTAATTAGAGAAATACTTATTGCAAGCTATTTTGGAGTTTCTGAGCAAACAGACGCTTTTTTTGTTGCATTTAGAATTCCTAATCTATTAAGAAGGCTTTTCGCTGAAGGGGCCTTCTCACAAGCTTTTGTACCAGTTCTGGGGGAAATTAAATCAAAAGAGGGTGACCAGAAAGCAAAAAGTCTGGCAATAAAAGTGGGGGTTGTTTTGTCAATAATACTAGTAATAGTAACTCTTCTTTGCATAATCTTATCACCATTCATAGTTTGGTTAATGACGGGAGGTTTCAATAATAATCAAAAGTATGAATTGACCGTTCAATTAACTCAATGGATGTTCCCATACATTTTTTTTATCTCCCTTGTTGCTTTAAGTTCAGGTGTACTTAATACTTTTTCAAAGTTCAGGATTCCGGCCGTAACTCCTGTTTTACTTAACCTATCATTTATTTTCTGTACGCTTTTTCTAACTCCATATTTAAAATTACCTATTTGGAGTTTGGCGGTGGCAGTCTTGTTAGGAGGCATCGCCCAATTAATAGTTCAATTTTGGGCACTGAAAAAAATTGGGCTCTTCCAAAATATACAATTTTCATGGTTCAATCCATATAAAAAGATTACTGAAATTGCTAAAGACCAAAATATTCAAAAGATCCTTACTTTAATGCTACCAGCTTCAATGGCAGTATCAGTAGCTCAATTAAGCTTGATAATTAACACGAACATCGCATCAAGGTTGGAACCAGGTAGTGTTTCATGGTTATCTTATGCAGATAGAATCATGGAACTCCCTACTGCATTATTAGGAGTTGCTTTAGGAACGGTGTTGTTGCCAACACTAACAAAATCATGGAATGAAAACGATAACAAAAATATTTCCAAACTTCTTGACTGGGGACTTAAGTTGGTAGCTTTCTTTTGCATACCTTGTTCAATGATAATGGCAATCATGTCGGAGCCAATTGGGGCAGTAATTTTTCATTATGGTGAATTTTCTAATAAAGACTTGATGATGTCCTCCCAAGCTATCTCTGCATATTCGATTGGTATTTTTGGTTTGGTGGCAATAAAAATATTAGCTCCTGGCTATTACTCTCAACAAGATATTAAAACCCCTGTGAAAATAGCTCTCATAACTCTGTTAATAACACAAATTTTAAATGTTTTTCTTGTCCCAATCTTTGCTCACGTAGGACTCGCACTAGCGATAGGAATTGCTGCTTTTTTTAATGCACTGATGTTATTAATTATTTTAATTCACAGGAAAGTATATAGGCCTAAAATGGACTGGATACGGTTTTTAGTGGCAATTTTTATTTCATCATTGGCAATTTCAATTTTTTGCTATTCAACATCAAAGACTATCAATTGGATAGAACTCCAGAGTCAACCTTTTGTCAGACTTTTCTATTTTTTAATAATCATAA
>NHHF01000121.1 GCA_002171155.1 Betaproteobacteria bacterium TMED156 | reverse complement strand
AAGAAGAAGAAGAAGAAGAAGAAGAAGAAGAAGAAGAAGAAGAAGAGAGTAGAGAGGCCAGTGAATAATTTTCGCCGCAAACGGCGCCCAAGAAAAAAAAATAATTATTTCACAAAAGTTCACGAAGACGCGATTGTGAGATATGCCTTATCAATCTGTATAAAAGAAAAAACAGATTTATACTCTACACTTATTCAGCCAGCATTTAATGAAATGGTCAGCAAAATTATTTTCACATATAAGTTTAATACTTTGCCAAATATAGAATCATTAAGTGACGATTGTAAAATATGGCTTACAACAATATTAGATAAATACGATCCAGGAAAAGGATCAAAAGCTTTCTCATACTTTTCAGTAGTAACTAAAAATTGGTTTATTCATAAAGTTAAGAAAAATTCTAAAAAATTAAAAAAAGAAGTCTCTTATGAGAATATTATCGAAAGAGGTTCTGCCGATATTTTAGGCGCTAGTTCTGATGACGAAAATTATGTAGAAAAGAGAGAAGAGGCAGAATTTTGGTTTTGTTTGCTTGAACAGGTAGATAAATGGGATACTGGCAATTTAAAACAGAATGAAAAATTAGTTTTAGAAGCTGTAAAAGTCTTGCTTCATAATATTGACGATATAGAAATATTTAATAAAAAAGCTGTATATCTTTATTTAAGAGAACTTACGGGACTAAACACAAAACAGGTGGTCAATAATTTAAATAAACTTAGAGAAAAATATAGAATTTTTAAAACTAAATGGATAAAGTAATAAAAATAATAAAGATCTATTTAGCTATATGAATAAAAAAAAGCAAAATGTAGAGAATTATATAGATGATGCAACTAAGAATATAGTTGAAGATAGAGCAGCCACTAAGGCCTTATTAATTAGTTTAATGGATTATATGAAAACAGGAGAAGATCGTCACAGGGAATTCGGTACCGTTGCCGCTAAATATTTAGAAACACTTCAGAGATCAAATGAGCAACTAGTGAAGCTTGCTCATTTAATACAAAAAAAAGAATCAAGAAAAGAGGAAATTTCCGAAGAAGATAAGCAGGAACTATTTGAACTAATTAACTCCGATTCTGATGACTAGAAAAATTTAAAAAAATGACAGAAGACAATATTTACACACCTCAAAACATAGATGTAAAAAACAGAATAATAGATGATATTGTAAACCAAAGATATAACAAATCACCATATCAGACATTAAAAAGCTACTTAAAAAGAATTAAAGAAGACAAAGCTTTGGGCATTTCTCCAAAGAGCCTTGTGGGAATTTGTCTTTGGACCCGTATGATGACTATGCAACAATTTAAATCAAAATATGAAAATATGACAACATTGTTCAAACATGTAACAGATCTGGGACAAAAAACCTCGAAAAGAAAAAATGTTCTAGAGGCTTATGTGCACATACCGGAATTAACAGGAATGTTGCCATCACCAGACTTTGCAAAAATAAATGAATACTTTAAGTTAAAAAAAGAAGGAAAAAATTCTTCTAGATTTGAAACAATTTCAAAAGAAGCTAAAGTAGAGTTTCGCAAAATAACCTACTATCCCAGATTCTATAAAGCCATGGATGCTATTTCTGGAACTTATCAGGGTAGAGCTGTAGAGGTTGAAAGTTTGTCTTCTTCTGGCTTCGCAACCGAAGCAATTGGATCATTTATTAGAGTTCTGGATAATAGTTGATAGATTTATAATAAAAATAATAATGGAGTAGAAAATGGCATTTACAAAATATTCAAAAAAAAATTATTTACCGTCAGAGGGCCCTTACGGTGGGGGTTCCACGACAAGGGGCGGCTTGACTCTTTTCAATGAGCCAGTGCCAGAATATTCTAGCAGGCCAGATATAGACAACGTCCTTACTGCTCTCACAAACACTAATGCACAAATTGTAATCGGCCGAGACCGATGGCCTCAGGATCCTGGCTATGCACCATACAAAGAGAGGCCTTTTAACGATTCAACATATAGTAAGGATTCAGGATTTGCTTCTTTCCAGGGTGCCGGCGCAATTGATATCGTCGTAGGTAGAGGAGCACCATATCCAGTAGAAATACCGGGCGGCCCTTCAGAGATGGTGCCCTTATATACTACTGCACAATCAAAAAAGATCGCCGGAGAAGGAATTGATTTATCTGATGGTCGTACTAGGCATGATGGTGTTATTATGGACGCTGCACGGATTTACATATCTCAAATGTGCGACTTGGACAAATATTTTAAACTAAAAAAACCAGGCCTTATGGATGCTAATCAAGGCCCTAGTTCTGGTATAATATTAAAAGCAGATCGATTAAGAATGCATTCAAGGCGAGATGTTTGTATCATCGCCGGAGGAGATCCTTCTCCTGCTGGTGATAAAATTGATTCTTGTGGGGCAACAATATTAGATAATCCAAAAATACACCTAATAGTTGGAAACGGTCAATTAGATGACGGTGACGAGGAAGATGGTAAAAAAACTTTAGTAAAAGCAAACTCTTATTTGAGAGATTTTGATTTAAATACTGGGAAAAATACATATGGCTTAAATAAAATGAATTTACAACAGAAGTTAACACAGCAACCAATTCCACGAGGCGATAATTTAGTGGAATGTTTGGGACAAATGTGTGATGTTATGAAAGATTCTTTTGAGCAAATAAACAACTTCTTAATAGAGCAAAATAAGATTAATGGGGTTTTTTCTAACCACGTCCATGGGACAGCAGTGGGGTTAACAACGCAAGACCCAATAAGTCAAATACAAAATGTAATATCTACAATATCGAATATTAGAACAATGGTAAGTGCTTTCTCGTCAGTATATGCAAACATTCCAGCTATACGAATGAATTATTTAGAAAGATCTGGATACAGGTATATAAATAGTAGACACGTAACTGTGTCATAGGAAAAAATATAATGGCTTTTGATACACCTTTTAGATTAGAAATTAATCATAACAATAAGAAAATTTCTTTTGGACCGCGACGACCAAATGAAGTAGGCAGAGATATTCTGGCTGTTAAGGCAGCGCTTGGTTTAATAAAATCCAAAGAACAACAACAACAGAATACTAACGGGGCAGCTCCTATAGGAACAGTTCAGCCTATGGATAAGCAAAACTGGTTTGATTGCACAACGGGTCTTGGAATTTCCTTAACACAGGCTTCAACATACGACTCTAAGATGAAGAATGCATTGGTTAACTTTCAAATACAAAATCAGTTTTTAATTGTTTTGTATTTAATAGAGAAGTTCGCAATAAAAGATTTGTTGGGGCAGGTATCAACAGATGTTTCATTTAAATCTACAGAAGGAAATATACCGGAAGAATACAGCAGAGCACTACTACAACAAATAGAATCTTCAGTGATTTTATTTGACTCTGAGTTAGGATTGCTAGGAGAAGCAACACTAGCTGTACTTCATGGCTGGCTACCGCATACTAGAATTTCTAATACCGGATATGCTCACTTTAGTGTTGTACTCGACACAGTTTATGATATTATTCACATAGCTCTCCACAACGATTTACAAAACAGCTCTTTTGGTCAAACTTATCAAGATATGGTAAATCAAGGTATTTGTGTAGCCGGCGGCCTCGATAAAAATAACCAGGAAAAACTTGATACATACCTCCAATATGTATCAAGTGACAGTAACTGGACCAAACTAAAAGGAAAAGATAAATTATTTGGAGTAGTAGAGTTTAAAACAAAAAATCCAGAAGAAGCCCAAAGTCTCTTATATTCTGCAACTATTCAAGTTATTGAAGGGTTACTTCAAGATTTAACCGAAGAGGAGGATACAAAGTATGCTGCCACTTCAGAGGAAAGAATAGAAAATTTAAAAAGAATGTACTATCCTGACCCGTTTACTGATCCCTCTCCATTTGAAATTGATGAAGAGAGGATAGGGTTCTTTCTAGAAACTGAATATGAATTAAAATCAGGAATGTTACCTTCATCGGAGGACGATATAATACGCAGCCTGGAGCAACAGGCATTAGAAAAAGTCTTTAAGCATTACAGAAAACCAGAAACATGGTATCTTAACCGCAACGCACGCCCTTCAGAGCCTGAACAGAACAATCAAAAGGACCAGGTGCAGGTTGTGTTTTTTGGAGGGTCACAACAGCCAATACCAGATCATGTTGGATATTATCCATTCCCTCAGGAATTAAAAAATTCAAAAGGCGGTTTCTCTACAGATGAGGTTTTTGAACAATATCATACTTACACAGATCTTCTTCAAAGACTAGAATTCAATGAAAAACAATTTAAAAACAGACTTCAGCGCTGGGAATTGTCTGCTCAGGCAGGTCGATTTGTCGCAGGTCTTTTCGACGATGATTATGAAATTCGTCCAAATTTGTACTATGAGGTGACTGGAGAGGTAAAAGAAGTACCTTTCAGTAAAAGTCAAGACGATGAAGAAACTCTATATAAAAGAGTAATAAACGAAATAGAAGAAAAATTGTCAGTCTGGCCAGAACCGGACGAACAGCAAAATCTTTTTTGGGTTGTTTCTCTAAAAAATAATAATTTAGTAAATCAAAAATTTTCTCAACACTGGAGAGAAATAGACGGAATTGGATACACAGAACCTTTAATAAAATTTGTAGAGTATAGGACCCCTTCCTTAAGACCAAATCAGAAATATAGAGCTTTATTTTATATAAATAAAGAAAAGTTAGATCTCATAACAGACGAGATTTTTGACGAAACAGCTGAAACACAAACACCCAGAACTTCACAAGAAATTACAGAAGATTATTGCGGGGATACAAGTACGAATGAAAATATAAGAAGATATCAGGAATATAAAAATCATGCGATAAGAACCAGAAACGAGATAGTAAAAAAATTCAGAGAAGAGGCAAAAAAGGCAAAATATCAAGATGAATATCAAAACATGAGCATAGACCTTGGAGACCAAGGTCCTTTTAGTCTGGACGACGCATTTAATCCTTTTGGAGGAGGAGTTGTTTCAGGCATGAGCTACACAGAAAAAGTATTCGCAAAGCTAGTGGGAGAAGAATCATCAGTACTATCAGCATTAGGAGTGTGGGATACAGACGCAGCTCAAATGGAGTCATTGATAAAAAATGAAGACCCTTTTAAAGTGGGTAACAACAATATGCCAGAAGGCGCAAGTCCTGCTGAAGAAGAATTAGACCAAACTGGTAAAATAAAAATATCTCTAGGAGACCTGAAAGCTAGGTTAAAAATAATGACTAAGGATATAAAGGAAGCAGGAAAAGAACTTAAAAAAGGTGGAATAAAGTTTGCTCCCGGAAGTAATTTTAACGCAGACAGGGAAGCTAGTTATCTAAACCAGTTCTTGGTAGAATTGGAGGCATCTTTAAAAGAATTTGAATATAATATAAGCGACCAAATGGATTTCACTTTTGAATTTGATCGAGCAATTAATGATGCTAAGGTCGGACCTAAGGTAGGAAAAAGTATCATATATTTATCCTTAGCAACACCAGAAACCGACGATGAATCAGAAACAGAATCATCCGAAAAGAAACCAAACGTAACTGTAAGAAGTTATGCATATGATGCAGAAAAATTAAAGCATTTTAAAGCACCAGAAAGCACATACAAAAATTTAACGAGACCAAGAACTGTAAATTATATTAGTAGAATTTTTGATATGACTACAAGGTATTTGCCCGAAGGTGGAATAATGAAATCTTTTATGGAGGATGCGAGAGGGTCTTGTAAAGATTTGGGGATAGATATTAAAAAAACCTTAGGTATTTCATATATAGGAAAGTATACATCAGGGTTACAAATAACACCAGAAAAAGAGCAAAAATCTTTTGAGGCTATTAAGGAATGGGCAAAAGATCAAGTCGCAGACCCTTATAATGACTGGGTAAATACTTCGGCTAACAATATGAGAGCTTCGGATCCATCTAATCCTGAGAATGATTTTTTTAATGAATCCGAAGCTCTAGCTATGATGGGAGAAATGTGCGAATGGGAAGATGTTTATAAAGCACTTTTTGATAAACTTGATTTAGCTTCACTGCTATGTGATTATATTAAATGCATTAAATTACCCGGCTTTAATTTTAAATTACCCTCATTTAAACTTCCTCCTTTACCGAAAGTTCCAATTATTGGCTGGATGGGTGAAGTTTATAAATTTTTAATTGAAAATTTTAAACAAATCATAAATAGACTGTTATGTACAGCTGCGAAATTATTAATTGACAAATTGGCAATACCGTTTTGTGAAGAACAGTTAAGAGATTTCATCGCGGCCGGCTCTTCTGCTGGGCCACTATGGAACGAGGCTTTAGCAGACGCTTTATTATTAACAGGAATAACTTCAGAAAATGCAGAACAAGCTAAAAACCTTTTTGAGGATAGTGTCGCGATTTTGACGGGTGATGAACTCTGTAGGCTCCTAAGGGGTGAGCGCTTAGATAGTGCCACTACTAGAGCTGTAATAAAATTAGCTCAGAACCGCGGCCTTGAAGCACAGCTAGAAACCCCAGAAGATTTGTCAAATTTCTTTGGAGTTCTTGGCTCTTATTTACCTCCAGATCTATGCCAAGCGCTAGAGAGTCCTGAATTGGCGCCTGCAGATTGTGAAGATCCAATAGATGTTTTAAGCAACATAAGAAGACAGCTGTTAGCAGGCGATCCAAATATATCAGAAGAAGATTTGAACCAAGCTTTGGAGATTGCAAAGAAGAACAGGGACGATATAGCAAACCAACTTAAGTCTTTTTCAAATTCAAATCTAGGATCAATGGCACCCAGCTTCTTGGAAATGGGTAACCCATCTTCTATGATATCAGATTATCCTCCTTACCTTAAAAATCAAATGAATGATGCGATAAGTACAATATTTGAACCTGCAAGATCTTCTTATATTTCTTCTCTTTCAAGTTTTATTCCATCGATGAGGATAAACATGCCTAATTCTCCAAAAGCAGGAGATAGCGATTACGATGCGCTAACTGTAATGAAGTTGGAATCAGCATTATATCAGATGTCTTCTTTTACATATTATTCTAATTTAGCCAGTGAGATGAAGTGGGCCCGCAAAGGCGGAATGGAATTCTTAAATAGGGAACTCGAAGGCAAAATGTCTCAGATTGATGCCATAAGAACAAGACAGGAGGCAATGACTCAACGTGCACGTACGCTAGTTGAAAGTATTAGGCATTTAAAACAAAATTGCGAACGGCTTGCAAGAAGAATTGGCTTTGCGCATCCATCTGTAAAATGGACAGACGAAGAGCCAGGTTCATATTATTATACACTTTACGAAAGATATTTAGAACTTGGGTCATATGGCGGCAGACGATACACCGGACCACACGCGGCGCAACGCGTCACCCCATCTAAATGGGGGACAGATGAAAGGCGTATAGATTACATCAAAATTGAAGAAGCTCGGTCCACCTCGAATCCAAGCCGTCCAAATTTGCGTACAGATCACGTTTATAAATATCAGCAATTTTTACCTACTCATCGGGAATCAAGTTTTGTAATGAATTATGGGCCCATATCCTGGGACTCCCACAGGGCTAACGACATTGTCAACAACGGCAAAGATTGGAAAGCAGAGTTCAGCATGCTGATGCGGGGAAGTAATAATAATAATTACTTTTCCGCGAACAGTGGTCATCAAGCCGTAGGGCCGTATCGACCATGGGACCTCCATGAGATAACTGATCTTTATCCTGACGCCCGCGGTTCCGGACGCAATGAACGGGCCCGACAAGGTAATTATTCATCAAAGCTTTCAACTCCAGACCCCGAATCGACATCAAAGCGCACGTTAGTGGATTCATTTATGTCTCCATGGCTCAAAAAAATACGGAAGGATGACTCATTAATATCAATGCCTTTTTTCTGGGTTGGTAACCGAAATATATGCTTTTCATCTTACGGGGGAAGTAAAGAAAGTATCGCATCTGCCAAAACAGTTTTTCAACACGATAAAACCAATGCTGAAATCGCAAGAGACTTACAACCATATTTTTATAATCTTGTAGAGGGACCATGGGATAGATCAACTATCCCAGATCGTGTAAGAATATCTCCTGAATCAGCTGCACACGATTACCTTGAAAATTATTATGTTCCAGCCATAAGAGAACATATTGCTGATTTACAACGAGTAAGTGATGAATTCAATTTTTGGTTTGCCGACATGGCCGCCCTAGGAGTTCAGTATGAGTTTGGAATTGGTGATGCATTTAAGGATCTTAACCTCTTTTCAGAACCCTACGCATTATCATCAAACCCAGAAAATCTGCTCTCTTCACGCGTCGATGATTTATCAACTGCTGAGGCTGCAGCTCTAAGGACGCGTTACAATGCATCTTTACTTTACACAACCCCGGAAAGTGTTAGGAATGCTGCATTCTACTTTATTAACACAGGCCAGCTGGATTTGAAAGAAGAGCACTGGGATGATATGATTAATCTTATAAACGAATATGCTGAAAAAACTAGCGCAGATACTGATGGCAGTCGCTTAAACCAAGAAATAAATCGAGCTATAACTTTGCAAAGTTATATTGAGCCTTCTGCAACCACTCCTGAGATGGCTGCTCTATTGTTTGCGTTGTACGCTACTGAGACTGTTAAGAATGACCGCGTCCTTAAGCATTATAAAGAGTCTGAACCCATAGAATCTGAAACAGGAGAGCTTAGCGCAANNGACCAGCCACCGGTTTTTTTGGGTGATGGTAAACATTTTCAAGGATTTTTTGACAGAGATAATCAAAAAGAAAATTATTTTACATATTTAAAAAATGTTAGGACTCCAGAACAAGGTGCGGACCCTGTTGCATACTCTTTAAAAATAAGAAGCTTTTTTGATAATCCAACAGAGGATCCTAATTACGAATCTTACGCAGAGATCTTGCTTAAAAGCACACGTTTTGGCATCTTCCAGACTCCACAGAATTTTATAGAATCAATTTTGGAAACATATTCATCATTAAGTGATGCAGAAATCAGCGCGATGGGCCAACCCACCAAAACTAACATTCCCGGAATGCCAGCGAGCACTTTTCGCTACGCTGGAACTGATGACAGGCTGGCTGACAGACGCGGTTTCCAAATCATTGAAAACCCCAACTCGCAGACTGGATTCATCGGTAGGGCTTTTGGAGAGCGTACACTAGGCTTGCCTGTTGATTCAGATGGGAATTTTGATCTTGACGGAGCAGTACAGCTTGTCTTGCAAGATTCTAGTATTGTTGAAGATGTGCAAGATATATTAGAAAATACAAACGATTATATTCCAGATCCAATGGACACTAGCTTATATACAGCTTCAGAGGACGCATTTTCATTATTACCAACTGAAGAATTTTATGATATAGTAGAAAGTATTCTTCTTGTTGGTCTCGGCCACGGTCCTAGAGAACCTGTAGAAACCGATAATTTTTACCAAGGCGGCCGCGCCAAAGGTTTGTCCGATGCAAATTATAATGAAATTATACCCATTATAGATAGGCTGGATATGTTATTGACGCCGGGTCAACAGGTGTACGCTATTTATGACTCTGGGTCTCGGAAAATTAAACGCGTAGTCGGTAGAACGCAAAATAGAAAAATTTGGTTATCGACCAGTGACATACTAGACTNGAAATATGATGAAAACGGTTGGTACTGGGGCTGGCCAGAAGGAACTCCTGGTCCTGCTGATAAAGGAAAAAGAGAAAGAGCAAAGAGCGAAACAAAAGCTTTTTATGATGAATATTTGTCTGAAGAGGCAGGAAGCCCAAAAATAAACCAACTAGTAGCAAATAGAATACAACACCTGTCGAATCAGGTACAAGAAGCAATTACTAGATTAACGAATAACACATCAGAGCAACACTTGCCAGCACTAAGAAAGGCCTTTCTTTGGTCAGACGAGATCGCGAGAGCCAAGCAACGCTCCACCGGTTTTGTTAACGCTAACTATAATTACAACACTGTTACATTAAATTTTCAAGCTGGTACATATTCACCTTCTATTAAAATGACCGAGTATCGTAAAGATGGTAATTTAGATAGATATGACATAACAACAAAAGGAGACTTCTTTACCAACCAAGGCCCTGACGAAGAGCATAGATTTAAATATTGCGAAGTAGTTGAACAAGAAGAGACAGACGGTAGGCTTGTTTTTGAAGTGAATCCTAATAACAACTTCAGAAAAAGAGAAGCATGGGCAAGCTTTTTATTTGATAAAATAGCAACTCAATTCAATTCAGAAAAAAGAGCAAATTCTCTCAGCGTAGAAGACAAACATTCGGTTGCATCTTCTTTCGGCCGATGGCTATATGAGACTACGACTGTTAAGACAGTTGAGCAGGTAATTTTTTCTCTACACAATTCCAGATTTTTCGATGTAGGGTACACAGATGATTTAGACGATAGAATATCTGGAAATCCAATATATACTAGTAATTGTGTATCTAATAGATTTGGATTTTCAGATGCTTCTATTTTATCTTTTGATAAAGTAATTTTAGGAGACCCTGCCGCTGAAATCGCCTTAGAGTCTGCAAGACCAGAAAACTCACCTTATAACAGAGATTTTGATACTCCGGGCCCTTTTGAAAAAGCATTAAAAACAATAGCAGTTAAAGCCTTTATAAGGACAATTTTAATAGAAACTCTTTTGAAAGGAGGTATCGCATATTCCTCTTGGGATATAGAACCAATTATTACTGAACAATTATTTATTGATTATGTTTTAAAAAAGGTTGAATCCGATTTAGAAAACAATGTAAATCTTAAAGATATCTGGGCTCCCGTTTTGGAAAAAAGCGAATCAAATTCCAATCCAAAAGAAGCACTAAAAATATTTGTCAGATCAGAACTACAAAAACTGCCTCAGTATTCAAAACAAATATTTAATCCAGATCAACCAAAAAGAGATTTCTACGAGTGGAATATTGGAGAATTATTACCAATGATCGATCCGCCATCCGACGCGCGGAAAAATGAAGATGATTCAACTACTTATGGATTTTCTAATTCATCCGGCCGCCGCACCTTAGAATATTGTTTTAAGGGTCAAAAGTCATTTCATATCGAAGAATATTTAGCAATATCATTGGAGGATTCTGTGAAGGCAGACCTTGAACAGTTTTCTAACGATACGGGAAGAAATATTAATTTCTGGCGCGGCGTCGCGACAATCCCTGCTTTTATCAAATGGCTTGATGGGTGGTTCAGTGAAATAGACGGACACTTTCAGGGTGAATCCGCCCGCGGCGATTCGATTTTTGAAGATGCTCGATCTCTGGTAGATAGAGTTTATGCGGGCTTAACCGTTCATCACAAGGCCAGATTAATGTTTTTGGAAGTGCCCGCTTGGAAAGCCGGGCAACCGCTTTATGGAAGATATGATTACGGATCACCCCTTCGACCAGCCAATCCTGTTCACTGGGAAACTAAGGAACACTTTGGAGTAAGGGAAGACCTTGATGGTGAGAGCCGCAACGCTCGAAAGGGGTATGTAGATGTTAGACTTCAAGACAATACACGCCAAAGAGCAATGACAGTAGATTTGGCGAGAGTTGTAAACGACATAAGTCCAAGAAACTGCGCAGGTTTATGGCAGAATATATTTGATAATGTCTCGGGCATGCAAGGCTTACCACCAAAGATAATCGAGAGTTTACAAAGTAGAGATTCTAGACGTTATATGAGGCAACTACTATCTAAAAATTCAGACTTTAAATTTGTTATGGAAACTGTTTTTCCCATAAGAAGATTTATGTCCATGGCGAGTATATATACTACAAGCTTATTATCAGGGTATTCAAATATCCCTGATGTTATGAAAGCAAGTAAGGAAGTAATTTCTGCTATAGCTATAATATCTAACACCCCACGCCGTTTTCAAGATGAATTATTCTCGATGAATCAATCTAATTTTCAAGATTTCTTGCAAAAGAATTTTCCAAGCGACCCAAGTGATCCGTCTTGTTTTGAATTGCCTGGTATAGGCAAGGAATTTTTTGAGAAGTTTTTTAGTGATTTGTGGAAACTTTTTAAATCCCTCCCCTCTATTTTACTAAGAGGGATAGCATTTCAAATGGACCCAGGATATAAAGAAATGAGATCGCACTTTTTAAATTGTGACATAAAACACTTAAGGTTAAATTACCTAGCCGGTCAAACTGCCGATGAAAAACTTATTAATGGACTTAGGCTTAGAGGAAACCCTCAGCAAAATAATGGTGAATATGCATCTATTATGTTTAGTTTGCCAATAGATATCTTGTATTCTCTTTCGAATCCATTTTTAATACATCACAGACTATACAAAACAGTCTTAAAAACAATTTCTTATGTTTATAGTGGCGGCGCGCCATTTATAGATTTAAACTCTGTTTTTAAAATTCCGTGCGCTGATATTGATCATAATTTTCTTGAAGATGAAAAGTATGACCTAGGCCAGTTCGGTAGATATGGCCATCCTTTCAGTCCTTTTGGGCTTTTTGCCTTAATGACACCCGAGCTAGAAATGGATAAAAAGATGAAAAGAGGTAAATGTAAACTAGGGGACCCTTCAATTCCTTGTGAAGATATTGAGAATGAAACTACTTAAATAGTGGAGAAACTATAATGAATCAAGGAATAAGAAATAATTTTAAGAACATACAAACAACAAAGCAATATCAGCCAAGATTCCCATTGGAATATGATACTTTGTATGGTCCTTATTCTGCAATAACTGAAAAAGACGAGTCATTAAGTAGGAATTTTGTAAATTTATTATTAACCAGTCCCGGAGAATGGCCTATGAATCCAGAACTTGGAGTAGGGCTTAGAAATTATCTATTTGAACAGTTTGGGTCCACATCAATTCAAAATTTAAAACCAAAAATTGCCAATCAGTTAAATAAATATTTACCACATATAAAGTTACATTCTGTGGAGGTAATAGATAATGCTCAAGATATAGACAATAATACCATGAAAATAAAAATTAACTATGTTATTAGAAATAATACTTATGCTAGTCTATTAGCATATATGGATAAATTTATATATAATA
>NHHF01000120.1 GCA_002171155.1 Betaproteobacteria bacterium TMED156 | reverse complement strand
AACCTCTTTGATGCAGATACTATTTGTATCTATTACTTCTACTGTTATGCATGCGTATATAAATCAAACTGTTGACATAATTTTATCTGGACTATTGTTATTGGGGGGAGTTTTAGGAGTACAGATGGGAGCTTTTGTTGTACAAAAAATTTCTGGCGAAGTACTTAGAATGCTTTTGGGTATTATAATTTTTTGTTTATGTCTATTTTTAATTTCTGAATTAGTAATAGACCCAAGGTACATTTTTATATTGGATTTACTACAATGAAGGTTTTTTTAATTTTTTATTTGATATATTTCGCTGCCGCATATCAAGCAAATTCAAAAAAACTTATTATAGCAGATATATCTGACAATAAAATTAATATCGATGTAGGTTTTAAAGGTACAAAACTTTTATTTTTTGGAGTTATCGATGAGGAAGGTGATGTAGTTGTATCAGTCACCGGCCCAAGAAAAATAGTTAAAGTAAGAAGAAAAGAAAAAAAAATGGGTATATGGCTTAATACTGAAACTACGGTTTTTTTTGATGTTCCCTCTTATTATTATGTAGCATCGACTAGACCCTTAAAAGAACTAAGAGCAGAAAGTATATTACAAATCAATCAAGTTGGAATAGAAAATATAAGATTTGCTGGAGGAGAGGAGCAAGAAGAAAGAAGTATTTGGGTGAATGGAATAGTAAAAAGTATGATTGAAGCCGGAAGATATAATCCAGAACAAGGAGTAATTGAAATATCTGACAAGAGACTGTTTAAAACTGAACTGAATTTTTCTGCTGAGCTTGTTGATGGACAATATTTAGTTGATACTTTATTGTTGAAAGAGGGTAACGTTATTGCTGCCAGAAGATCTTTTATAAATGTGTCTAAGTCAGGATATGGTGAAAAAATTTATAAAATGGCTAATAATAATAGATTGCTTTATGGTCTAACTGCTNTTTTTTTTGCAATTATTTTTGGATTTATTATTCATGAAACAACCAGGAGATTAAATGCCTAAAAAAATAAACTCTACAAATCTAAAAGAATATCTTCTGGTCTATGTTGATGAGTCTGAAGAATTTTTAGAGGCAATGAAGTATGCTTGTGAATTGGCACGAACTGAAAGTTTGGGAATAATGTTATTATATATTGTACAAGATGAAAACTTTAGACATTGGAAAGGAGTAGAGAATATTATGAGAGAAGAACAAAAGAATGAGGCCAAAGAAGTATTAGGAAAATATATTAAATATATTAAAGATAATTATAAACTTCATGTAAAATCATATATAAAGACCGGAGACAAGTTAGATGTTTTAATAAAAGCTTTAAATGGCAAAAGGCCAAAAATAAAAAATTTAGTTTTAGGGCTAGCTATGGATAAAATAGAAAATAATAAAGTTATATCTTCTTTAACAGGAATTTTAAGAAAAAAATTAACATTGCCAATAATCATAGTTCCTGGTAAAATTAAATAATGTTTATCAATGTTGAAGAAACCCCAAACCCAAATACATTTAAATTTATTCCTGAAAAAAATATAAGAGTAGAAAAGTCTTACATTTTTAAAAAGACGGATGATTTTAAAAATAATGAATTTTTAAAAAATATATTCGGCATAGATGGAGTAGAAAGTATTTTGGTTGACTCTGATTTCATATCAGTAACTAAAGATAACACCTCATCATGGGACGTTTTGCGTACAATATTGACTAGTAAAATCGGAGTTTTTTTAGAAAAAAGTAATTATGTGATAGATTTAAATTTAGATAACAACAAGGTAATTGATGATAAAAAGCCATTATCTAATTTAGAAAAAAGTATAATTGAACTTCTAGAAACAAGAGTTAAACCTGTAGTTGCAAGTCACGGCGGAGAAATTTCTTTTAATAGTTTTAAAAATGGGATTGTTTATCTCGAGTTAAAAGGCAGTTGTGCCGGATGTCCATCATCAACTGCTACTTTAAAGATGGGAATAGAAAATATGCTTAAACATTATCATAAAGATATTAAAGAAGTAGTGGAAGTCAGTTAAAACTTAGAATTAAAAAAATTTTTTATTAGGGGATAATTAGAAGCATTAAATAATTGATAATGCCACCATTCTTTATGATAAAAATCAAATCCTGCTAAAGTCATTATTGATAATAACAGCCTTCTGTTTAGCTTTACCTCTTTGCTTATGTCTTTAGAAAGGTGATAAGCATTTTTTGTAAAGTCATCAAATTTTGTTCCCATGTCTAATTCAAAACCCTTAGAGTCTATTAAGGTTAAATCAATTGCAATGCCTCTAGTATGAGGAGATCCTTTTATAGGACTAGAAAGAAAGTTTGGATTTGGATNAAAGTCCCATAAAGCTTCTTGAACATATGATGGTCTGTAAGCATCAAATATTTTAAANNAATAACCTAAGTCTGAAGCAATATCAATTGCATCAAGTAATTTTTCAGCTGCCTCTTTTAANAAAAAACATCGATTTTCAATAAAAATTTTCTTGCCCAAAATATTATCTTTAGAAGCGTACTTTAAATCTAAAGTGACATTAAATGTATTTTTTTTAATTTCTATTAGTTTCATATCATATTAGTATACAATTATTTTTATGAAAAAGTCATTCCTATCTATTGAAACTTCGTTAAATAGAATTTTTTTAGTTTTATATTTTAATGAAAGTTTAATATCAAATAGTAAAGTTTTAGAAAACAGTATTGAAGTTGAGATTAATAAAATGTTTAATGACATTTTAAAACGAGCAGCAATTAATTTTTTTGACCTTGATTATATTATGATCTCCTTGGGTCCTGGATCTTACACAGGAACAAGGGTAGGGTTAGCAGCAGCAAAAGCTATTTCAGTATCCATCAATAAGCCAGTTTTTGGTTACACAAATTTTAATGCTATATTTAATCAAGGAGTTTTAGATAGTCTAATAAGAATAAACTCTAAAATAGGCGTTTTAATTAAAGCTAGTAAATACGACGTTTACTATCAAGAAATTAATAATAATATGTTCTCTAAATATCAAGTATTAAGNATTAATGATTTAAACAGCAAGCACTTAATGTGTGAAAGTTTTTTAGGAAACTATAGCAAGATAGGTGAGCTTAAAAATTATAGTTTTTGTCTTCCTAAAAAAGAATCTATTTTAAATATTTTTTTTCAATATCTTGAAAACAAAAATAATGAAAAATATACGAATTTAGAACCCTTGTATATTAAAGGGCATTATGCAGAAAAGAAATAATATCAAAGATGACTCTCTGTATGAATATTATAGTGAGATAGAAGATGATTATGAAAAGAAATGGAAAAAAAAAGATTTCAATTCATTCATTTCAAATCAACATAATATATTTATTTTATCTCAACCAGAACCAGTAGGTTTTATAAAAGCAAGAATCATCAAAGATGAAATAGAAATTATCTCAATATTAATTGATAAAAATTTTAGAAAAAAAGGCATAGGCAAAGGCTTACTTAATGATTTATTAAGTCTTGCAAATAAAAAAAAAATTCAGCATATTTTTTTAGAAGTCTCTGTTGAAAACAAAGTAGCAATAAATTTGTACAAAAAATTTAATTTTATAAAGATTGGTGAAAGGAAAGATTATTATAATCTTAACGGAAGAAATATAAATGCTAATATTATGAGGTTAGTCTTGTTTTGATATATCTAAACTAAAAACATCTTCATTTATTTTTGTTTTACTGTCTATCTTGTAGCCTAACTCNTTTAAACTAGATGGNAANCCATCTAAAGATTCGCCTTTTTTGATATAAACATTTAGATATTGATTAGAAGTTAGCTTTTCCAATGCAATTTTCGTTTTTACAAAAGTGATAGGACATTTATCATTCGTTACATCTAATAATATTTTTTCTTTCTTTTTCATAATCATACTGTAAAATGTATAATATATTAAAATGAAAAAAAGTAAAAATACAATATCTAGAATAGAAAAACTTTGTGTCGTAAATGGAGTTAAGTTTACTCACCAAAGAAGAATAATAGCAGATGTTATTTCTAGCTCTAATGATCATCCAGATGCTAATGATGTATATTTAAGGTCTAATAAGATTGACCCTAGAATTAGTTTAGCTACTGTATATAGGACTATTAAACTTTTTGAAGAACACAACGTGCTAAATAGAATAGAGTTGGGCGGTAAAAGAGCTAGATATGAGGAATTGAATGAGGATGAACATCATGATCATTTAATAGATATCGATAGTGGAGAAATTATAGAGTTCGTTAATGAAGATATAGAAAAGCTTCAAGTGCAAGTTGCAAAAAAACTTGGTTATAGATTAGTAGATCATAGAATGGAGCTTTTTGGAAAGAAAATTTCTAAGTAGAGTTAGATGGCAATAGCAGAAGATTACAATTTAGAAGCTCTAAANATAACGTCTGGAAGTTTAGAAGTTAGATTAGCAGAAAATAGTTTAGAAATTGATGCAGCGCAAGCACTAAGATACAGAGTTTTTTTTGAAGAAATGCAAGCTAAACCATCAATTGAACAAAAAATGTCTAAAAGAGATATAGATGAATTTGATCACTACTTTGATCATATTTTAGTAGTAGATCATAAAAAGGCAGGAAAGATATATGATAAAGTGGTGGGAACTTATAGGCTAAATAGAGGAAANTATAAAGANAAAAAAAGCTTTTTTTATACTTCAGGCGAGTATGACCTATCAAAGTTAATAAATCTTAATGGAGATATTTTAGAACTAGGAAGAAGTTGTGTGGATGAAAAATACCGTAATGGTAAAACTATGCAGTTACTTTGGGCTTTTATTGCACAGTATGTAACTCAATATAATATCGAAATCATGTTTGGTTGTGCGTCCTTTCCAGGAATACATGTTGAAAAACATAAATCAGCATTAGCTTACCTCCATAAAAAATACCTTGCTCCAATCAATATTAGGCCAGTGGCAGTCAAAAGCAGATATATTAAAATGAAGGATGATCATTTGATTAATGATAGTAATTTTAAAAAATTTCTCTCATCTATACCACCTCTTATAAAAGGNTATATNCGTTTAGGAGCTTTTGTTGGAGATGGCGCTGTAATAGATTATGATTTTAACACTATAGATGTGTGCATAGTTTTACCAACTAAAAAAGTTGCTTCTAGATATATGGATCACTTTGATAGAAAGTAATTTTGAGATAATTCTTGTTTTCATTAATAAAAGTTTTTTTAATTTTTTTAATAATTTTTGCACTCACCCCAATACAGTATATATTAGTTAAAATTAAATTGAGGTATAGGATTTATATTCCCATAATATTTCATAAAATCTTATTAAGAATATTAGGTATTAAGGTAAAGCTAATAGGACAAAAAATTTCTAAGAGACCATTAATACTAGCTGGAAATCATACTTCTTACATAGATATAATAATCTTAGGGTCAATTATGCCTATTTGTTTTATAGCGAAAAATGAAATAAAATCATGGTTTTTATTTGGTTTTTTGGCAAAACTACAAAATACTATTTTTATAAAAAGAAAAAACATTAAAACCTTAGAGAGTATCAAAAATATAAATAAAGATTTAGACTCTGAAAGTGCCATAGTTTTATTTCCTGAAGGAACAACAAATTCTGGAAAAAAAGTTTTAAATTTTAAAAGTAGCTTATTTAACTTATTTGAGAACAATAATACATTAAGATTGCAAAATTTTTCGCTTTGTTATACACATGTTAATAATATGCCTATAGATAACAGAACAAGACCTCAAATATCATGGTATGGAGATATGAATATAATAACACACTTGTTGAATTTTCTTAAACTTAGTAGTGTCAATGCGACAGTTGTTTTGCATCCCGCCATGTCTATAAAGGGGCTAGACAGAAAAGCTATTTCTATGTCATCTATTAAACAAGTTAAAGAAGGAATAGTTTTAGCTTTTAAAAATGTATAACTTAATACTATAAGAATCTTATATTGAAAAAATCTATTTATATTAAAACATTTGGCTGTCAAATGAATAGCTATGATAGTGATCGTATATTAGAAAGTGTGCATAGTACGCACAAACAAGTTAAATCACCTGAAAGTGCTGATATAATAGTTTTTAACACATGTCATATAAGAGAAAAAGCTGCTGAAAAAATTTATTCTGAATTAGGGAAAATAAAAGAAATCAAGAAAAATAATATTGATACTAAATTAATTATAACAGGCTGTGTTGCACAAGCTGAAGGAAAAGCAATGATTAGTAGACAACCTATTATTGATGCAGTTATAGGACCACAAATGTATCATAAGTTCAATAAAGTTATAGAAGAAATTAAAAATAAAAGAGTATTGGAACTAGATTTCGAAAGTCATGATAAATTTAAATTTCTTAAAAAAAAAAGAAGTATATTTTATAGTTCAGCATACGTTACTGTTCAAGAAGGTTGTGATAAATTTTGTAGTTTTTGCGTAGTTCCTTTTACAAGAGGAGCCGAAGCATCTAGAAAATCTTATCATGTATTTGATGAAGTAAATTATTTAGTTAAAAATGGATGTAAGGAAGTAATATTATTAGGTCAAAATGTTAACGCTTATCATGGAGTTAATAGGGACAATAAAGAGGTAAATTTAGCAAAATTAATAACTTCTTTAGAAAAAATAAAAGAATTAAAAAGAATTAGTTACACCACTTCACATCCTATAGACATGCATGAAGAGTTATTTGAATTACATGGGTATAGTAACAAGTTAAACCCATACATTCATTTGCCTGTCCAGTCAGGCTCTGATAAAATATTAAAGTTAATGAACAGAAAATATACAATAAAATTATATTTACAAATTATTGATAGATTAAGGAAAAACTGTTCTGATATAGCTTTTTCATCAGACTTCATAGTGGGCTATCCAGAGGAAACTAGAAAAGATTTTCAGGATACAATAAATTTAGTCAAAGAGGTAAATTTTGCTCAAGCCTATTCTTTTAAATATAGCAGTAGAGTAGGAACAAAATCTGCTAGAAGTAATATAGAAGACATTAGTAATCAAGAAAAAAATGATAGACTTCAGGAATTACAAGAGTTACTAAACTCTCAACAAAAAAAATTTAACACTAATTTTATTTCTAAAAATGTAGAGGTATTGGTAAAGGGTAGAGGAAAAAAACCTAATCAGTTCAGAGGTACAACAAAATGGATGCAAGTAGTTAACTTTGAACTTTCTAGAGAAGTTAAAAATATTGAGAATATAAAAATTATTAAGGCAAATAACAATAGTTTGCTGGGAGAAGTTTTATAGTAGTTGCAAAACAAAAACAAGTTATCTTTGATGTGAACGATAATAAAATAGCTGCTTTAATTTTTGGTGAAGGTGATAAAAATATAAAGCATATTGAAAAGTTACTGGATTTAAGTATTAATGCTAGGGGAAATATTTTATGTATAACAGGCGAAAATGCACATAAAGCAAAAAATATAATAGAAAGTCTTATCAGTTCAGCAAAAGATAAAAGAATAATAGATAATGAAGAGGTAGAAGCTGCAATAAGACTATCCGAAAATACGAAAGAAATAAGAAGGAGAGACTTATATATCAAAACTCCAAAAAAAAAGATTTTACCTAGAACACTTCAACAAGAAAATTATATAAGAACTTTAAAGGATAGTGTATTAACGTTTGGAATAGGTCCTGCAGGAACAGGAAAAACTTATATAGCCGTTGCCGATGCTGTAGAAAAAATAATCTCAGGAGAAGTTGATAAAATAATTTTATCTAGGCCTGCAGTAGAAGCGGGAGAACAGTTAGGCTTTTTACCAGGGGATTTAAAAGAGAAAATAGATCCTTATTTAAGACCATTATATGATGCGCTTGAGGATTGTTTATATACAGATAAAATTTCAAAGTTTATTGATAGAGGAAAGATTGAGATAGCTCCATTAGCATTTATGAGAGGCAGAACTTTAGCCCATTCTTACATAATTTTGGATGAGGCTCAAAATACCTCGCCAATGCAAATGAAAATGTTTTTAACAAGGCTAGGAAAAGATTCTCAGATGGTTATAACTGGAGATTTGTCACAAATTGATCTTCCGGAGCCAAAAAAATCAGGGTTATTAGAAGCTGTTAATGTAACAAAAAATTTAAAAGAAATAGCGCATATCAAATTTAGAGAAAAGGACGTAGTTAGACATCCTTTGGTTACTAAGATAGTTAAAAGCTATAATGAAAGTAAATAGTATAAAATGAAACATTATTGTTTTAATTCAAATATTTATATATACCAGAAAGAAGCTAAATGGAAAAATACCGAAATTAATACTATTAGAAGTGTTCTTAAAGTTACCAATGTAAGAAAAACAGGATTAACTATTAGACTCTCCAATGACAATGATGTAAAAGCGTTCAACTATAAATGGAAGGGTATTAACAAAGCTACAAATATTCTAAGTTTTGCAAATTCTGATAGAGGTCTTAATCTAGATAATAAATGTGTATATTTAGGCGATATTATAATTTCTTATGATACATTGTTGAAAGAAATACGATATAAAAGAATGAGCCTACAGGATCATTTATCCCATATTTTAATACATGGAATATTACATTTAAAAGGATATACTCATAATGATGAAGAAGATACAAGACTCATGCAAAATGAAGAAAGAAGACTTCTCAAAAATTTAAATATACAAAACCCATATAAGATATAAAATGAAAAATGTCATTGAATTTTTTAAGAATTTTTTTCCCTCTGAAAAGCCTGCTTCAGAATTAGTAGATAATTTAAAAAACAGTTCAGATTTAACAAATGATCAAACTCATATGTTAGGAAATTTATTAAAGCTAGGAAATATTCAGGTTAGAGATATTATGGTTCCTAGAGCTGATATAGTTGCAATAAATATAGAAAGTAACTTTGAAGAAACCTTAGAATTATTCATAGAAGCAGGGCATAGTAGACTTCCTGTATATAAGGATCAATTAGACAATATTGTGGGTATGTTACATGTTAAAGATCTATTACCATATTGGCATAAAAATCAAGAATTCTTTATAGTAAAGGTAAAAAGAAACGTTTTATTTTCATCTCCTGCAATGTTAGTTAGTGATTTACTAGGACAGATGAGAGCTACAAGGACTCATTTAGCAATTATAGTTGATGAACAAGGAGGAACTGATGGGATATTAACTATTGAGGACTTAGTGGAAGAAATAGTGGGTGAAATAGAGGATGAACATGATTCGAAAGAGAAGCCTTTAATTACAACACTTGATAACGGGGGTTTATTAGTAGACGCAAGAACTAATATTATTGATTTAGAAAGAGCATTAGGTATTGATTTTTCTAGTATGGATTTAGATCAAGATACAGAAACTGTAGGTGGCCTTATTTCAAACATTAGTGGAAAAATACCTAAAGTTAATGATAATATACCAGAACCTAAATTAGGAATAAAATTTAAAATATTGGAAGCTGACCATAGAAAAATTCATAAAGTGTTGGTATCAAGAGGAGATGCTTAAAGAAAAAAACATAAATATTTTAAAATATAGTTTTCTTATAGCTTTTATATTAGGTAGTTTAGGTAGTTTAGGTTTAGCACCATTCAACATTTTTGTGATTACTCTCTTATCAATAGTATTCTCTATTTTTTTATTAGAAAAACAAGATAGGCTTAGAAAGGCTTTTTACATTGGTCTATTTTACGGTCTTGGTTTTTATATCAGTAGTTTATATTGGATAGCTATTTCTTTTAAAGTAGCAAATATGGGAGGCTATTTATTAGGATCTTTAGCAGTTTTCATCTTATGTTTTTTTTTGGCACTTTTTTCGGGATTAACTTACTATCTGATTAAAAGATTTAGCAAAAAAAATAATTTATTTTTTAATAGCCTTTTAATTATTTTTCTTTTTTCTTTTTTTGATTGGGTAAAAGGAAATATACTATGGGGGTTTCCATGGACGCCTATATCTTCGATATGGTCATTTAATTCTAAAACTCTGGCACCATTTTCTTACATGGGTATATGGGGTTATTCAATGTTAACTTATACTCTTGTTATAGCTATTTATTTATTTAAAAAAAACATTAAATTATCCGTTACTTTTTTTATTCCTTTTATAGTTATTTTGTCTATTAGTAATTTTTCTAATAAACATATTGAATATATTTCTCAAGACTTTCAAGTTAGGTTAGTACAACCTAATATATCGCAAGCTGAT
>NHHF01000119.1 GCA_002171155.1 Betaproteobacteria bacterium TMED156 | reverse complement strand
ATAAACGCTTTAGCCTAGAAGGGGATATTTAAAGTGTCCAACGCAATCCCAACTCATATGAATCGTTAGCTCGCTGCGCTCCAAACGAAGTGCTGTCGCGACCATCAAACCAAGAACCAAATCCAAAAAACTCCAACGAGTCATTTGCAGAATAACGGAATCCAACCACTTCTCCATGATCGCTTTCTTTAAGATTGTGACTGGTTGATGTAAAAATCTTCCAATCACTGTCAAAATCCAATTCAACACGCGCAAAAAGCGTGTTGAGTCCGGTTCGAGAGTTTCTAGAAGAGAATATTAAGTCTGTTCTTGCAGACTGACCTCGGGTTTTTTCTTCCCTCGCGTACTCCGCCGTAAGGGCCAATTCATTTGCACCTAACTTTCTAACCCACGTAGAGTACTTCACAACTCCACCCACTGTAGACCTCACAAAATTATCATCTTCTTGATGCGCTGTAATTTGGTGCATCACGTCAGCATAACCCTTATGTGGTCCAAAAATTTTGGTAACACCACCACCCAATTGCCAAGACCAAGGGGTATATTTTTCATAAGCACTACCTTTTTGCCTGACCACAGCAAATGGGGACGGCCCTGTTGCGCCAAAAACGTAAAAATCATAGCCCGATCTCACCGCATCATAAACTAATAGGTGTCTTGCGTTCTTTGGCTCAATTGCGAGTGGTTGCATCCTAAGATCTGAGACACTGGAGCCATTTGGTAGGGATGAGTAGGCACCATCACTAGCAGCTTTCCAACGATTTGACTTTTGGGGTACAATTGAATTCATATCGATGGGCATCAGGGTATAGCCCAACGTGTCATCATCTACATAACGCCGGTAATTTATTAACGGGACCCCGAGATCGTATGAATGGATTGGATGTGACGAATTGTAGCGACCATAGTTTGAAACTGAGTTGTGCAATTCTGCAAAACCAAAATCAACAAAGTCCAAACCAACCGTGAAATCAAAATCGTCAGCTTCATAAACAACATTTAATACTCTCGGGGCAATCACCGCACTATATTGGTTGTCTCTCTCTATCGGATGAAGCGTCTTCCTGTGAGAGTCCTCCATGGAGTGGAGATAAGTCAGAAACTCCACATTTATATAAGATTGTTCACCAACTTCTGCACCGGTTCTTGTCTCAATTGTTGCAAGACCGTGAAAGCGACGTTGATCCAACGACTGATCACTCGTTTCATGAACAAAATTATATGCAAACAGTTTTAATTCATGCTGACTATTTTCTTTTAATTCAGAAAGAACCTGAGCCCGACTTGAGACAACGGTTGACAGCGAAACCGTCACAAAAATTAATATGATGGCAAATTTCATAGTCATGCACCAAGAGATTTTTCTGTAGTTCTCGCAAGCCTTCCTGCCACCAAACGGCTAAGATTTCTGTAGACTTGGGCGGCAATTTTGCCGTCTGCTTTTGTGACCTTCTCGATTGAGTCCGGTGACAAAACCAACGCCTCAACAGGCTTTTTTGCAATCACATCCGCGCTTCGTGGGGCATTATTTAAGAAAGCCATCTCGCCAAAAACGTCTCCAGTGCCCAAGCTTTCTAAAACTTTCCTCTCTCCTATTTTAGCACTTGAGCATACGTCCGCTTCACCGGTCAAAAGCACAAACATTTCTCTGGAGGAGTCCTCAGCAGAGACTATATTTTCACCTTCATTAAAGTCTTTTTGATTGGCCAGAAGAATGAATTTTTTGATTTGGTTCTTTGACATAGCCTCGAATAGAGGGCATTTCTTAATCACTTCATCACCAATGTTGAGCAACAGCATCTCGCCTCTGTTGACAACCGTAACGTACTTCAGGACGACCGGGGTTATCAGCAAGTCTGCAAAAAGGGCGTAAATCATAGTTGCGCCAGCGAGTAGGCCGAATTGAGCGACGATCGCAAAATCAGAAAAAACCAATATACCAAAACCCAACGCAAGTGATATTGATGTTGAAATCACTGGGATTGCTTGGTGTCGAACCGTGGCTTGAATTGCTTTTTTGGGGTCAAGGTACTTACGACTGGCTGCCCCGTATGTTGTCAGCAAGTGGATCGTATCGTCAATGGCAATTCCAACGGCAATGGCCGCGACTGTAGCCGTGCCTGGATTCAATGGGATGTCAAATAAACCCATTACGCCAAAATTGTATATCACCGGCACNAGATTTGGAACTAAAGAAATTAGACCNACTTTAATGGAGGAATATAAAAGTGTCATAATNATCACAATCATTGACACCAATATGACNAAGGAAATAATNTGACCACCGAANAGGGTTTCAGCAGCACTGTTGATCAGTATNTTCTCCCCNGTTATNTCATATCCNATGTTNAAAGGAGACAAGGTTTTAGATAGCGGCAAACGGAGNGATTCTATCACNCGATTAAGTTCAGAACTGTCTGAAATATTGTGCCTTACAACAATATTGACCATTTTACCCGAGCTCATCAGGTAGCCATTTAGATCTGACCGTTGGAAAAGGAGTAAATACTCAGCCACTTGTTTGTCAGATTGGGGAACACGGTAAAATTTGTCATCACCACCGTTCATCTCTCTGTTAACAAGAGACAAATGATCAGAAATAGACACAACTTTGTCAAATTGATTTGTACTGCGTAACGCTTCGGCAGTGGCCTGAACGGCCTTTAAATATTCCGATCGTTTAAAAGAGCCATCTAATCCAGAATCAAGTGTTAGGTAAAAGATTTGCATTCCAGCAATTTCTTCGTGAAGAGTGTTGGCGTCTGCAATCAACTGATGGTCACTCTTAAAATACGAAAGAGGATCATTAGACACTTCGACTTTAGTCGATGTATAGGCGAAAAACACAAAAGTAGAGCCAGCTACTGTGAGAATTAGCTTTCCATGGTTGGCTGTGGCCGCTTCAAAAAAACGAGTGATTGATCCCATTACTCCGGTGGGCATTGCGTCTTCGGTGACTTTAGATACTTTGGGGCCAATAAATGAAAGAAGGAGTGGAAGCGCAAGAATCGTGACTATCAAATTTGCAAACATCGCAAACCCAGACGCAAATGCAAAATCCTGAATAAGCGGTATGTCGCTAATACCGTTGGAGAGAAATCCAACGGTTGTTGTGAAGCCAGTTATGAAGATTGGAAGTCCAGTGTGCTTAGCCATAAACCTTATGGCTGCCATTCTGATTTTACTTTTTGATGGGTCGAGACCACCCAGATATGAACTCAGCAAATGAGTATCTTCTGTCGATCCAATAACAATCACCAAGGATGGCACAATAGCTGTCAACAACGTAAGGGGTATGCCAAAAAAGCCCATGAAGCCAAAGGTCCATAGAATACTGAGGCTTGAAGTGGCAATAGGTAAAGCAGCAGAGGAAAAGGTTCGTAAAAAAAAGACTATCGAGGCAACAAGAAGCAAGCCTGATAGCGGAGAAATAATAGCAAGGTCAGAGAACATGCCTTTTTCGATTTCTACATTCAACCGAGGCGGCCCTACCTGAAAGATTTCGTCGAAAGAGTCCTTAAATTCGTCAATTACTAATTGTACATTCCCGTGAAATCGTTGATTAAATTCCGCGTCGCTTTTATCCTTTTTCGTTGTAAGGTTTATTGCTAGGGCGTGTCCTTTAGGACTAACTAAATTTCCTGATATTAGAGGGTTGTACAGCGAGTCCTCTTTTATTCGAGAAGCATCCTGATCATCAACAGGTGCGTAATCCATGAGTGGTTGGGATTCAAGGAAGCCATCTCGATCACGTATGCTTGTCGAGTGAAAAACGCTGTCTATGTTTTCAAGGTCAGGCAATTCCTCAAGAGTAAAAACAAAACTCTCCAAAACTGCTAACTTGTCTGCCGTCCAAAGCTTGGCGTCTTTAACGTACACAATAGTTGTGCTGTCGGATCCAAATTCAGCAATGGTTTGGTTGTAAGCGGGCCAACCAGGGTCATCAGGACTTACAAGGCTATCATAACTAGTGTCGATCTGAAGCTTACTGGCCCCAAAAGCGGCAAAAACAGTTACCATCAGAATAATAATTCCAGAAATAATTCTGTTTCTTGCGCCAAAAGTGAGAATGGTCTCAACCATTGTTAGTTCCTATCGTTCAGTTACTGTTTTTCTTGAGGCTATTAGTCTTCCCCAACTAGCGCATATGCTTCCCGGACTTTATGTAACGCTGACCAAAAACTTTCTTTGGCACATCACTGGTGTCGAAACTACGAGAGACGGATTCAACGTCTGTGAAATGCTTTTCTTTGAGATTTTCCATTGTTTGCTTCGAAGCTCGCCACATTTGACCTTCAACAACGCCGTATTCGGTCGCAGTTAAAACTTTTAGCGGCCGCTTCCGCCGGTCGAAATATTCCGTCTTTACAATGAAAAAACTATCTTTGAGTATGGTTAAAACCCGCGAATTGTACCCAGTTGTTTTTTTTACATTATTGTCAACTGGTATAACCTTCACCTGATAGGCAGGTTTTTCGTCAAAGGTTAAATCATCCAGTCTTTGGTATTCAAATTTATCTTTGCTCTCGGACACAAGATCTTCGAATGTAAAATCAGTACCCATAAAGTAATTGCGTTTTCCACCTTCTGCTATTCTTTTTAATTTTTTTCCCATGGACGGCAGATATAAAAATTGATCGTCTGCGCCCTTAGGGTTTTCCCACGTCAGAAGCGCAACGCCTGATACACCGGCGGGCTCATCAAAGACCATGAGGTATTTGAAAGCCTCATCTTCTTTACGAACATAACGTCGCATGTCGCGGACTTCCTCAACGGCATCACTTGTCCTCAATGTCATTTTTTGGATTTCCAGTTCTACATCGCGGTCATGTCTCGAAGACGACTCGTCCATTATTTGCCTGCCCGTCATTTCGTTAGCTAGGGCACCCTTATTCGCAAAAAAAACCAAGGCCAAAGACACCATCATAATCGAAAGGCCGAAAGTCATATTTTTTACTTTTTGCATAATTCTATTCTCCTAAAGGCCGTGTTTTTTCCCATTGACGCAACTTAATTTCACCGGCTTCTATCAAAGCGTAATATGGCTTCAACATAAAACTTCCAGTATTATAATAACTAAAATCTTTTCCTTCTATCGACCCAGGGTGGTGCGTGTGACCAAAAAGCACACTATCAAAACCTCGATCGCATATTTCTTTAACTGCACTATAAAATTCTCTAGGCTCGCCAGGTATCCCATCGTGGTCAGTTTCGTTTCTGTTTTTAAATTTTTCATACTTCATCCAGAGTTTATATAAATTTGGTGCCACCTTTAAAAAGTGCCCTGCTAGATGAACCAACCTTTCATACCTCTCTGGGTTTTTCACGAAATTAGGATCATAAAGATATCCGTGTTCGATTCTAATTCTCTTGCCACCTGAATGAAGGTTCATAAACGGACAAAACGCGAGCCCTTTATTCGACGCTATCATTGCTTCAAGAGGTAGATCGTGATTTCCAACCGTGTAGTAGATCTGATTATTTTGGCGATTAAAACGCTGCGTTGCTTCTATGAACATCGGAATTTCTGTAATTATTTCAGAAAGTGAGGTTTGCATAATGTCAAAGCCATCACCGTTTATGCACAAATCGTAACCTTCTTCCCTCGCTTGATTTATGAAAAGCCAAAGGTCTTCGCTGCCACTGCAAAATGGATTGCCAATATGCAGGTCGGAGATTACCACCATGCGCTCAGATCGGACCTCTGTGTTCATAAGCTAATATCGCTTTCTGATGTATTTCCTTTCTGCACCTCTTTGCTAAGACGCTCATTCGCAAGCCTGAGCCTGCCTGAAAAACTCTGCAGCATTTCAAGGGCGAAAGTTGGGTCCCTTCTAATTTTTAAAAGGAGACCGCCTGANGAAATGCTCAAAAGCTGTGTNTCTTCCTTAGCAAAGACGTCAGCGCTTCTTTGAACACCTTCAAGCAGTGACATTTCACCAAAAAATTCTCCACGCCCAAAACTGCTAAGCACAACCCGCTTTCCATGCAGCATTTTACTTACTTCCACAGAGCCATGTGAAATTATAAACATCTCTTCACCAAAATCTCCATCAACTATAATCTGTTGACCAGATGAAAAACTAAGTGTTTTGTATCCACTGACTGCTGCGGAACTCTCGACCGGATCCTGCGCACTTTTTGACAAGATTTATCTCTCCTTATATCGCGGTAGATTAAAGCTTTACTGATTTTGAATCTAGTAACATAAAAGTTTTTAACATCGACGATTATATTTTCTAAGTAGTGAAGTCTGACGCCCACCTTAATTTGTTCATCAAATCCAATCTTTTTAACAACGAGACCACCACTAATTGGCTTACGAAGCTGTCCTTTGATATCTCTTTTGACAACACATCGCGATTTATCGCAAAAAGTGCCGTTCTCTCGTTGGCGATAGCTGCGCACATTCGTCCGTTATCATTTATTAAGGCTGCCTCACCAAAACATTCACCAGACTTCAGCGTCGCGAGCTCCTCTCCAGTTGTCGCGATAAGTTTTACACTGCCTGTTTCTATGTAGAACATACTATCTGCAAAATCACCTTGATTGAATATTGTATCGTCGACTCCAAATGCGACCTGATTTAGTATTTTTAAGTTCTTATTCAGAAATTGATCCTCGAACTTGTAGTTGTTCTGCTTATTCCGTGTTTCAAAAATCCTAGACAAGCTATATTTTATTATCGAGGCCGAGACAGGCCCAGCCACAGAAACCTCTTTCCGCAAATCATCACCGCTGAACTCAATCAAACTGGTGTTGACCAGTGCTTTGAACTCCAGCAGTGCCTCTTTCCTAGCAACCGTCTCGGCAATGTTAAGTGGATCCATTGCCCGGAAAGTTTGTGTAAATTTATTTGCAGAGTAAGCGAGCATTTCTCCTTCAGAAATTAGCAAGCCGCCTGCAGACTTTGGTATTTTGAAAACCTCTCCTTGGCCAACCTCAAGGATGTTTTTTTTTGTTTCTATTTGCTCTAGAATTTTCTCGATTTCTAACATTTGAAGCTTTCTCGTTTGTCATAGCAAATACATCAAATGGGTTTATTAACCCTTAGCATTTTAAATTCGAAAGGTTTCGGGCCTGACAGTCCTTCAACTAAAAGCCTATCAAAATATCGCAACCAAGTTAGCTTGAAAACCAAACAAAGGTT
The DNA here is from genome assembly GCA_002171155.1 of Betaproteobacteria bacterium TMED156. The sequence continues at coordinate 1,315 of NHHF01000119.1, read as the reverse complement.
AGTCAAAAAAATAAGAGCGGGGTGCTCTTGTTTGTAAAATTAACCATCTCGAAGGATGACATGGTTACACTATCTGTGCAATCCTGGATTAGTTGTGCTTTGGTTGTTTGTATTTTTGGGTGGATGATTTTGGAATTTCATTTCTGGGGAGTTAGGGGATCCATCCCTGTTTCGAAAACAACACATTCATATTTCGGTGGACACACCTCATGTTTAGAAATGCGAACCAAAGAGTTGCAAATTTTTTTGGACACGGGAACCGGATTTCAAAACACGGAACTACAACAAAATACGCCAACAATCATCCTTTTCAGTCATTTTCATCATGACCACATTCAAGGGCTTCTGTTCGGCAATGACTCGTTTCAGGCGAGAGATGATGTTTTTATTTCATCGGCTTTGTGTTCTCCAGCCGAAGTAAAGTCTATCCTCTCAAGATATTTTGGAGGTCCCTTATTTCCAGTCGAAATCGATCAAATATTGAATAAAGTCAATTTTGTAGAATTTGAAGCGCTCAACAATCTTTTTTCTAAGAGCATAAACCTATCAAGCCTCAGTTTAAATCATCCTGGTGGCTGTGCCGGATACAGGATTGATACAGCTGAGGGGTCCATCACTAGCCTCGTTGACAATGAATTCTATCCCGCCCAGTTAAGACCATTAAGCCAGTTTGTTGATGGATCAGATTTGGTAATTTGGGATGCTATGTTTACAGAGGATGAACTAGATCTACATCAGGGATGGGGGCATTCCTCGATTGAGGCAGGTATCCAATTTTCTACAGATGCCAACATTAAAAGCCTCGCCTTGTCTCATCACTCTCCAAAAAGATCAGATAAGGAAATACACAAGATGAACGGCCTCAATTTGGGAGATAAGTGTTTTTGGGCACAAGAAAATCTTAAATTACTGTTAGACGGCCATAATTTAACAAAAATTACAGAACCAATTAAACCGGCGGAACAAATTTAAAAGATTTGATTTTCAACCTAATATCAACCCAAACCTCCCCACAAAATCAATTTTAACGCCACGATTTTGTGAAAACTTTTGCATTTGCAGACCAAAACAGCTGACATATGGTGGGTTTTTAAAAGAAGAAAAGCGCGACCGCTTGATTTGTAGACAACTTGGGAGAAATGATTGCAACTAAGTAAAACGTATCAGTCCCGGCTAATATGCCTTTGCGCGTCCCTATTAACATTTGCGACTATTAATTATGTCGTACAGGCAAATGTTTTTGGTTTGCAAAATCTCGGCCGTTCCAAATCGCTCGATATCCACACTTTATTTGCGCCATTCGAAGGCGGTCAAT
>NHHF01000118.1 GCA_002171155.1 Betaproteobacteria bacterium TMED156 | reverse complement strand
TTAGAGGATACATTTGATGGTGTAATGAGTATCGATAAAGGAGCGATCGTATCAGAGATACAGAGATGGTCATCACATAGATTTGAAATCAAACTAGAGGACGCCAAGCAAGCAGGTAAAAGGAATGGTTGGTGGAGAAGTAGGGATAAATACTTTATGTTAGGAGAACATAAGGATCAGGGTTTTATAATCTTAGATATATACACAACTACAGATGGTGAGTGTAAGTATTACAAGTGTTTCCCAAATGGTGGAGAGATGAAACCATTTTGGGTAGATTCCAAACAAATGAAAAAGGCATAGCGAGTCTCCTTGATTGACGGGAGGGTGGGTAGTTTTATTGTATATGTATCTGAGAATGTAGATCCCTTATATGGGTGGGAAAACTATTTATATATAGGTGATACATTAGATACAAAGGAGGTATATCGCTATGGGATATTTGGGAAAGAAGTACTACAAGTATGTAGATGGTAAGAAGATAGAAAGAGAACCTACGGAGCGTGAGAAGAAGAGTCAAAACAATCCAGGGTATGAGGATCTAAAGAAGTTGAGTTTAGGTATTACATCTGAGGAATCTGAAGAAGCAGATATCAAGATGGTTGATAAAGAAAAAGAAGATAGGAAAGCAGAGGTATTCGCAGACAAATGGAAGAAGTTTGCGACTGGTTCAGATGTGAAGAACAAGATCGATAATATCTTGGATCTGAACAATGATCAGTTCGAGACATTGAGAGACAATCTAAGGAGTATTGTAAAAGACAATCCGCAGTTCTTAGATCAGTTGAAACTATTGTTCGAACCACTTCTTTATCCAGATGAATCCCAAAGTGAGGAAGGGATTGATGAAGGTAGCAACAGAGATAAGGTAATGAGTGTCTGTAATAGGAACGGGTATTATCAGTTCGGATACTTTCTGAAACAGATTGATCTAATCAATCGAGCAAACTCAGGAAAACTATTTCAACAATCAAAGTAGTGTTCATCAGTCCCTTCCCCTCCCCTATCCAGAGGGATATACAGACATAATCGAAACTATGTCTTCTATGTTTATTCGTTCAATAAATAAACCTTGATACCCGTTCATTATACGGATAACATTTTTCCAGATTTTTAGATATATCAAGGAAGATATATATTGACTAATATATCAATGTGTGATATAAAGGAGATATATGAAAGATCGTAGAGGTGATACTAAGGGTATTACTGAAGAAGAACATCATAATCAGATAATCAATAGAGCAAAGCATAGAATCGGAGAGATTCCAGAAAGAAGAAAGGGGCAAAGTATAATGAGTGATCGAATATTCCTGAAAATGAGTTGTAATCCTGGCGACACGGATGGTTCTGAGCACCATAAACTCAATACCAGCACTAAGAAGTTAGAGGGTACAGGTGAATGGTATATCAAGGATGTACTAGCGGAACAGATTACAGATGATAAAGGGGCGAACACTTATCGATTCTGGAAGAAGATCGGTGATCCTTATGATCTGCTTACTGGTGATGATGGTTTAGACGATACTCTGAAGAAACTTGTAAGTGCTGTTATTGGTAAGTTGGGTGAATATCAGAGTAAAGATAAGAAAGAAGATAGATTTGGGTACTTCAATGCTTTAGATGCTGTACTTACACCAGCACTTACTAAGAATAAGAAGGTGATTGAAGGCGTAAAGTACAAGTCAGTTCAAGATATAGATGATTGGAAAGAGAAGATATCTGTATCAGGTCTATATTTCTCTATCGCAACCAAATATTGGACGGGTAAGGAAGCATTGTTTATGTCTCTATCTACAAAGTTAGTGAGAGAGGCAAAGAAAGCAGGTGTATCTATCAAGGTACCTACCGAGAAGAAGGAGAGATCAGGTAGTAAGAGCAAGATATCGACAGATGACTTCAAGTCGATGTTTGCGAGTGCGGGATTGACCGCGAGCGATAGCAGGCAGACGAGTTTGCTGCCCTGAATGTACGAAGAATAGGCGTTCTGGGGGCGATTAGGGATACCTGTTGCCTTCGGACCCACACTTTCGTACATTGGCGGTCAGAAAAAGAAAAAGGCGGGCAACGACTAAGCGACAACCCACCTCCTTCGGTATTAGCGTTCTGAAGATAGGGAGATAGTCGCAGATAGTCAAGTCCATTGACGAATATACTGGCGGTTATCGTGGAATATCCCTTTCCTAAGCAAAATACCCATATCAGCACCCCTAACATATCCAAAGGCGGACTAGAGGCGTATTCTCGCGCTACTAGGCATATTCAGGAACCTATCATACGGAGGGACTTGAATAACTTAGGAGTTGCTAAAACGCCAAAGGGGAAAAAGAGATCAAATAGGTATCAGCGTTATAAGTTGCTAAAGACACAGAGACAATATGCTCCAACTAGATCAATGTCTAAATGTGGGTGTGCTGGTAATGATGTATGTGTGAATGTAAGCAAGGGTGGTAATGCATACTATGATGGCGTCAAGTATTGTAAATCACCTCATTGCGTTATGTGTTCATTGTATCGAGCGCAAACCATTGTCCCTAAGATCGATTATGCTATCAATCAGATCTACGGATCGGGGGGCGAATGTTATTTCATTACATTTACGATCGGCAAAGAGGATCTGAGAGAAGCGAAGGATATCCTGTCTAAGTCTCTCAACCTGTGGCGTACATCTATCTACAATAAGATCAAAAGGAAGTATGGGTTTCAGTGCGGTTATATAAGATCTTTTGATACTACTTTTAGACCAAAAAATACCGACAGATTCCACCTACATATTCATATGATTCTGAGTGTGTCTAAACCTATAGATCAGGATTGGTTCCTGATGGAAAGTAAAGATGCCTGGATCCGTTCTGTGTCCAAATATGGTGGGGATGCTTGTCTCAATGCTCAAAAGGTTGAGGCACTTGATAGAAGTAAGGCACATACAGAGTATCTTACTGATACAATGAAGGTGGCGTACGAACTTACTTCAGCATATAAGACAGAGACTAAACTAACTGAGAGTGTATCTCTGTATGGACTCCTCAAAAGAATAGAGGAAGAAGGAAACGATCAAGACATATTCACCTATCGTACCTTTATATCTGTAATGAAAGGTACTAAGGCAACCATCAGCAGTGGGATCTTCAAAGAATACCTGAAACAATACGATTTAGAAGACTTTGATATTTCAGATGATTCTGAGGTAGAGAGTGATACAGATCACTCACTAGAAGACACTATAGCATTAGATAAATACCAGTTTCATACACTCACTGATCTTCATCCTACCTACCTTTTAGATCTTACTGAAGATTANTATATTCATAATAAGAGACAGAAAGAATATCTGGTATTCAGTGATCTTATTAGATCAACCTTTGATATACAGAATCATAAGATACAGAGTATTGGATCCTCAGTTCTTAGGATAAATATAAAAGAACTTAGGATGATCTTTTATGAACATCTGTATCAATATGGATGGTTTAGATAATAACCATTATTTTCTTTCCTCCTTTCTACATTCTGTAATATCTCAGTATCAATAAGACATATCCCTATATCTATATCTAACTTATATAGCATATCATATATTGATCAAAATGTAAAGCACTTTCTGTANATTAGTTTTGATATATGNTGAAAATATATAGCAAATATATATCTTGACTTTTATATCAATACCTGATATGATGTATATATAAGGTGATGAAAGGAGATATATGAAACATCTTATTACATTAGAAGAAAGAGAGATTCTATGGACCAATGTTGTATCACTAACTGGGGTACTNTATGAGTCNGTAGAATATAGAGATTGGGATAAAGATAAAAAGGAAACATTCCTAAAGGATATGTTTGATAGATCTATTGATTTACTCAGTAGATATAAGGTTAGAGGTAAGTAGATATGGTTGCTTTATATAGACATTCAGTGAATACAAGGGGTGAGTATGTAATACAGATACCAGCAAGTGTGATGTTAGAGTTTGTNGTTGTTGCTGATGATTATGAATCAGCAATGGATGAACTATTATCAGCGGATACTAGACACCCATTTACGGATCGTGATGGTAGTACAGAGATGTTCGACTATGGAGATACAAGTATCCGAGTAAAGGGTATCCAGTTTGATAAGAACGAGTGTGTTGATTTTGTAGAGTATGATGAAAGCGGGGTGTGCTAATGCCTCGCAAAGTACAGATAGGGGATATTGTAAAATGTACCAATAGAGTACGACCTAATACAAAGTGCGTACTTGATTCTAAAGTACCATCAAGAAAGGTAGATGTATCTAAGATCGACTGGGATAAGTGGGAGTATATGGGAAGCGATTTACAGACCTTTGATTATCACCTTGGGAATAGTAGCGAAGAGCATATATCGGGTAGGNTGTATAAGTGGTNTGATAGCAATCAAAGAGAACTCCGTAATAAGATCTTAGAAGATATAGATATTGATGGTGTTGTGTCTCTATTGTCGGAATGGAGANNTCATAAGATTTNATTGGGATTCAAGGAAGAAACAACAGATTACAAAGAAGCGCTCCGATCTAAGTTAGATAGGAGTCTTGATCTGGGTTGTGATTATCAAAGATTGTGTAGCGGATATACTAATACGACTGCTGGTATGAGGTTTCATATAAGAACTGAGACGAAGATAGTGTGTATGTTCGAGGATCTAGATGTTTTGTTATCTCAGTATGAGGTCAAGATATTAGAAAAGCATATGAAACTATTTGAGGATAAAGGTGATGGATGGTTTGTATGTACTGGTAATGGATTGAATAGGCATTACTCTTTGTTCCGTTGTGAAGAGTCAAAAGAAGTTTCTGGTGAAACTTGGTGTAAGGGAAAGATCAATGTAGATGATCATAAATATTGTTCAGCATTAGTAGAGTTCCTTGGATTAGATGAGTATCTCAATAACTTAGAGGATACATTTGATGGTGTAATGAGTATCGATGAAAACAAGGTTGTTTCAGAGATGGAGAGGGCACTATGTAATGGATTTGAGAGACAACTATCGGACGCAAAGCAAGCGGGTAAAAGAGATAGTTGGTGGAGAGGTTCAAATAAGTACTTTATGTTAGGGGAACATACCGATCAGATGTTCATTGTATTGGACATATACACCACAAGAGATGGTGNTTGTAAGTACTACAAGTGCTATCCAAATGGTGGAGAGNTNCGACCATTTTGGGTTGATTCAAAACAAATGAAGAAAGCATAGCGAGTNTCCTTGNTTGANGGGNGGGTGGGTAGTTTTATTGTATATGTATCTGAGAATGTAGATCCCTTATATGGGTNGNAAAACTATTTATATATAGGTGATACATTAGATACAAAGGAGGTATATCGCTATGGGATATTTGGGAAAGAANTACTACAAGTATGTAGATGGTAAGAAGATAGAAAGAGAACCTACGGAGCGTGAGAAGAAGAGTCAAAACAATCCAGGGTATGAGGATCTAAAGAAGTTGAGTTTAGGTATTACATCTGAGGAATCTGAAGAGGCAGATATCAAGATGGTTGATAAAGAAAAAGAAGATAGGAAAGCGGAAGTATTCGCAGACAAATGGAAGAAGTTTGCGACTGGTTCAGATGTGAAGAACAAGATCGATAATATCTTGGATCTGAACAATGATCAGTTCGAGACATTGAGAGACAATCTAAGGAGTATTGTAAAAGACAATCCGCAGTTCTTAGATCAGTTGAAACTATTGTTCGAACCACTGCTTTATCCAGATGAATCCCAAAGTGAGGAAGGGATTGATGAAGGTAGCAACAGAGATAAGGTAATGAGTGTCTGTAATAGGAACGGGTATTATCAGTTCGGATACTTTCTGAAACAGATTGATCTAATCAATCGAGCAAACTCAGGAAAACTATTTCAACAATCAAAGTAGTGTTCATCAGTCCCTTCCCCTCCCCTATCCAGAGGGATATACAGACATAATCGAAACTATGTCTTCTATGTTTATTCGTTCAATAAATAAACCTTGATACGCGTTCATTATACGGATAACATTTTTCCAGATTTTTAGATATATCAAGGAAGATATATATTGACTAATATATCAATGTGTGATATAAAGGAGATATATGAAAGATCGTAGAGGTGATACTAAGGGTATTACTGAAGAAGAACATCATAATCAGATAATCAATAGAGCAAAGCATAGAATCGGAGAGATTCCAGAAAGAAGAAAGGGGCAAAGTATAATGAGTGATCGAATATTCCTGAAAATGAGTTGTAATCCTGGCGACACGGATGGTTCTGAGCACCATAAACTCAATACCAGCACTAAGAAGTTAGAGGGTACAGGTGAATGGTATATCAAGGATGTACTAGCGGAACAGATTACAGATGATAAAGGGGCGAACACTTATCGATTCTGGAAGAAGATCGGTGATCCTTATGATCTGCTTACCGGTGATGATGGTTTAGACGATACTCTGAAGAAACTTGTAAGTGCTGTTATTGGTAAGTTGGGTGAATATCAGAGTAAAGATAAGAAAGAAGATAGAGTTGGGTACTTCAATGCTTTAGATGTTGTACTTACACCAGCACTTACTAAGAATAAGAAGGTGATTGAAGGTGTAAAGTACAAGTCAGTTCAAGATATAGATGATTGGAAAGAGAAGATATCTGTATCAGGTCTATATTTCTCTATCGCAACCAAATATTGGACGGGTAAGGAAGCATTGTTTATGTCTCTATCTACAAAGTTAGTGAGAGAGGCAAAGAAAGCAGGTGTATCTATCAAGGTACCTACCGAGAAGAAGGAGAGATCAGGTAGTAAGAGCAAGATATCGACAGATGACTTCAAGTCGATGTTTGCGAGTGCGGGATTGACCTCGAGCGATAGCAGGCAGACGAGTTTGCTGCCCTGAATGTACGAAGAATAGGCGTTCTGGGGGCGATTAGGGATACCTGTTGCCTTCGGACCCACACTTTCGTACATTGGCGGTCAGAAAAAGAAAAAGGCGGGCAACGACTAAGCGACAACCCACCTCCTTCGGTATTAGCGTTCTGAAGATAGGGAGATAGTCGCAGATAGTCAAGTCCATTGACGAATATACTGGCGGTTATCGTGGAATATCCCTTTCCTAAGCAAAATACCCATATCAGCACCCCTAACATATCCAAAGGCGGACTAGAGGCGTATTCTCGCGCTACTAGGCATATTCAGGAACCTATCATACGGAGGGACTTGAATAACTTAGGAGTTGCTAAAACGCCAAAGGGGAAAAAGAGATCAAATAGGTATCAGCGTTATAAGTTGCTAAAGACACAGAGACAATATGCTCCAACTAGATCAATGTCTAAATGTGGGTGTGCTGGTAATGATGTATGTGTGAATGTAAGCAAGGGTGGTAATGCATACTATGATGGCGTCAAGTATTGTAAATCACCTCATTGCGTTATGTGTTCATTGTATCGAGCGCAAACCATTGTCCCTAAGATCGATTATGCTATCAATCAGATCTACGGATCGGGGGGCGAATGTTATTTCATTACATTTACGATCGGCAAAGAGGATCTGAGAGAAGCGAAGGATATCCTGTCTAAGTCTCTCAACCTGTGGCGTACATCTATCTACAATAAGATCAAAAGGAAGTATGGGTTTCAGTGCGGTTATATAAGATCTTTTGATACTACTTTTAGACCAAAAAATACCGACAGATTCCACCTACATATTCATATGATTCTGAGTGTGTCTAAACCTATAGATCAGGATTGGTTCCTGATGGAAAGTAAAGATGCCTGGATCCGTTCTGTGTCCAAATATGGTGGGGATGCTTGTCTCAATGCTCAAAAGGTTGAGGCACTTGATAGAAGTAAGGCACATACAGAGTATCTTACTGATACAATGAAGGTGGCGTACGAACTTACTTCAGCATATAAGACAGAGACTAAACTAACTGAGAGTGTATCTCTGTATGGACTCCTCAAAAGAATAGAGGAAGAAGGAAACGATCAAGACATATTCACCTATCGTACCTTTATATCTGTAATGAAAGGTACTAAGGCAACCATCAGCAGTGGGATCTTCAAAGAATACCTGAAACAATACGATTTAGAAGACTTTGATATTTCAGATGATTCTGAGGTAGAGAGTGATACAGATCACTCACTAGAAGACACTATAGCATTAGATAAATA
>NHHF01000117.1 GCA_002171155.1 Betaproteobacteria bacterium TMED156 | reverse complement strand
AAACGCCCATAACTATCGAATCTTGGTTTTGCTCCCATAAGCCAAAGGGCCTGCGCAATGGGACAACCCTCAGTTTTAAGGTTATCAGTACCCCATAAAACAATAGCTATTGATTCAGGAAAACTACCCTGATCGGATATAATTCTTTTCAATAATTTTTCTGCTTGTTTTGAACCCTCAAAGACAGCAAATGTGCTAGGTAATCTGAATGGGTCAAACCCGTGTAAATTTCTGCCTGTTGGAAGAACATCAGGGGTATTAAGAACATCTCCACCTGGGGCCGGTTTGATATACTTACCTTCTAGAACTTTAATAACTCCCTCTATTTCATTATTTTGTTGAACCAACGTATCCGAGTTGTATAAAATTTCAATGAGTTTATTTAATCTGTCTCCCTGAAAACATTTTATTAGTTTTAATTCATTTTTAGAGAATTTGCTCTTAAGTTTCGCAATTTCATTCTCAACTGATTCTTTTGCTAAAACAAAATCGTTAGAATTAACAATAGATTTAACTAAAACGTCAACTATTTTTAGTAGATTTTTTTGATTGCCGTAATCAATAATTTGTCCACCTGATTTTTCAAATGCTTCATCTTGCTTGTTCAACCAACTTTGAGTCATCGCCTTAATTAGATTCAATCGTTCGTCTGTTAGAGGTTTTTTTCCAAGAACATGAAGACCAGAGGGAATCAAAGTTGTTTCGTACTCATGCAGACGAATTTTAATTTTTGCAATAAGATCATTTGTCATTTTATTATTTGCTAAGAGAGATAAATCTAATGATTCCTTCCCAAAAATACCAAGCTCGTTAGTTTGTGTAACTATCATGTTAACTAGATCATTTCTTTTCTGAAGCTGTTCATGATTGCTTTCATCTATCCCCTCGTCTTTACCATATCTATCTATTAATCCTTTTAGTTCATGCAAAGACTTATACAAACCCGCTTCGCAAATTGGAGGTGTCATGTAGCTAACTAGCGTAGCAGCTGACCTTCTCTTTGCTATTACTCCCTCAGATGGGTTATTTGATGCATACAAATAAAAATTTGGTGTTGAAGAAATAAGCCTATCGGGCCAACATGAATTAGACATACCCGATTGTTTTCCAGGCATAAATTCCAGTGCTCCATGCGTCCCAAAGTGCATAATTGCATCAGCTTTGTATTCATTTCTAATAAAACTGTAAAAATTACTAAAATTATGTGTAGGACTGTTACCTTTTTCGAACAATAGTCTCATTGGATCACCTTCATACCCCATACCAGGTTGTATTCCAACGAAAATATTTCCAAAGTGGGCACCTAAGACGAAAAGGCTTTTCCCATCAGTGTTTTGTTTGCCTGGGGCAGCGCCCCAGCATTTTTCTATCTCATCTAGCCATCTTTCATTTAAAACATAATCATCAACTTTCGTTAATGAAGCAACATTTGCATCTGAACAATAATCACTTGAATTTCCCTCGGTAATAATTTTCCTAAGCTCATCAGCATTACTAGGCAAATCTACCGTGTACCCTTCTTTTTTCATCGAAGTTAAAGTGTTAAATAGTGAATCAAATACTCCTAGATGAGCAGCAGAGCCAACGTTTCCAGCGTTTGGAGGATAATTGAATAGAACAAAAGCAATTTTCTTTTCGGAAACCTTCTTCTTTCCTAGAGTTATAAGTTTTTTTACTCTCTCTGCTAACATTGCAGCTCTTTCTGAGCACACAACCATGTCTGTGTCGCTAAAAGTTTCAGATTTATGATCATGTTTCTTATTAGTTTTTTCTCCAGCTCTTCCACCAAATATCATCGGTGAAATTGCTCCATCGAGCTCTGGAATAGCAACCATGATAGTATTTTCAACAGGTAACAAACCTCGATCTGAGTTGTTCCAATCAGATATAGTTTGGAACTCAACAGGATGTGCTGCAAGGTATGGAACATTCAACTTACTTAAGATTTCTTCTGCTGCTTTAGCATCGTTGTAGGCTGGTCCTCCAACAAGCGAGAAACCTGTCAATGAGACCACCATATCAACAATAGCTTTTTCTTTTTTGAAAAAATATTTTTCTATAGCAGGCCTAGAATCAAGGCCCATAGCAAAAACTGGAATCACCCTGAGCCCCTGTGCTTCAAGGGCTGCTATTACACCATCGTAGTGAGCAGTATTACCAGACAATAGGTATGATCTCAAAACTATAATTCCAACTGTACCTTTGTAATTTACATCCGACACAACTTTGGGAACTAAATCTAGATTTTCAATAATCCTATCTTGAACTCTTGGATGATAAATACCAATACTAGGGTATTCAATTGGGTCTCTTGCTCTGATGGTTTTAGAAGAATTAAGTTTTATATATGAAGAATATTTACTAACTAAATTGTTAACTAATCCAACGATATTCTCTTGCGAGCCTGCTAACCAGTACTGAAGAGTCAATAAGTACATTCTCAAATCTTGAGCAGTACCAGGAAGATACTTTAAAAACTTAGGAATTCTACGAAGCATTCGCATTTGACTTTCACCACTTCTTGAAGCCGGATTCTTTTTATTTCCCCTCAATTTTTGAATAAAACCCATTGCACCACTGACTGGCTTTGACATATCCAATCTACCCATAAGAGTCATTTTACTTACTTCAGGGGCTGACATTATACATACCATTGCGTCACAATTTACTCTCTTTGTTTGAAGAGCTTGTAATATCGGTTTGTAATGATCTTCCACAAAAAGCATGGTTACGATAACAATATCTGCTTTTTTAATTGCTGATAAGCAATCCTCAAGCTTTTTGGGGTCCGAAGCATATTCAGAGGCTGCATGCATTTCAAGAGAGAAACCGTCAATATTTTTAGCTAAGATATCTTTTGCTCTCAACGTTGCGGAACTTAAATGTGTATCCATTGTGACAATTGCGATACGTAACTTACTATCATTCTTGATGATATTTAACTTTTCTGGCCTGCTACCCATATAAAACCTCGCTATCTGGCATGAAATGCCTTCGCATCATATAAAGTTTCAATTGAAATTTTCGAAAATCCTCTTGAGCTAGCAAAACTTTCAGTATTTTTTCTAGCTTTACCTCTAACAAAAAATGGTATTTTTTTTAACTCGTCCTCTGCCTCTTTTTCCCATACTACTTTGCAAGTATTGATTTCCGAAAACACCTGTTCACTATCTTCTGCTCTCTTATTTTCTTCTGTAAATTTAGATTTTTCATGACTTAAATGAGAGGGAGTCACATCATCTTTAAATTCAAAATCCTCTCTGAACATAGTTAGAAGATGTTCCTCTAGACCCATCATCAAAGGATGTATCCACGAGTCAAACAACACATTAGCACCCTCATAACCCATTTGTGGTGAATACCTTGAGGGGAAGTCTTGCACATGCATAGGAGCAGAAATCATGGTGCAGCCAATCCCCAATCTCTTAGCTATGTGACGTTCCATCTGGGTTCCTAAAATTAACTCTGGTTGAGTTTCTTCTATGGCTTTTTCTACTTCCAAATAATCGTCTGTTATTAATGCCTTTAGGCCAGAACTTTCTGCAGAAACTCTGACTTCCCGAGCCATCTCCCGACTATATGTACCAATCCCAACAACCGAAAATCCAAATTCTTTTATCGCAACATCTTTAGCAGCTAAGACGTGGCTTCCATCTCCAAAGATAAATACACGTTTATTAGTCAAATAATTTGAATCTACCGAACGTGAGTACCATGCAGACCTGTTAAAATTTCTAAGGGATGTTTCTGATGCTGAATCACTAGAGGAAATTTCAGCCAATGCCAATATTTCCTTTACGAATTCATTTGTTCCTAAAACTCCATAGGGAAGACTTTTATTGAAGGGCTGTCCAAACTTTTTTGATAACCAAATGGCTGCAGAATTTGCTATCTCTGGATATAACACCACATTAAATTTAGCTTCTCTCAATTTTTTTAAATCTAAAACTGAAGCCCCGAGTGGAGCGATTACATTTATTTCAATTCCCAAAACAGTCAATAATTTTTTAATTTCTTCAACGTCATCTCTATGTCTAAACCCAAGCGATGTTGGTCCTAAAATATTACATATTGGTTTTTTTACTTGTCCTATTTGTCCCTCATCTGAACAGGTAAATGTTTTTACCAACTGATAAAAAGTTTCAGATGCGCCCCAATTCTCCTTTTTTTGGTATGCGGGTAGCTCTAAAGGTATTACTGGAACTGGCAACCCGATTGCCTCCGCCAAACCGCCCGGATCGTCTTGTATCAGCTCAGCAGTGCAGGAGGAACCAACTAAAATAGCATTAGGTTTAAATCTTTCGAATGCACTTTTAGTTGCAGACTTGAACAGTTCTGCTGTATCCCCACCCAAATCTCTTGCTTGAAATGTTGTGTATGTTACTGGAGGCCTATCCTTAAGTCTTTCAATCATAGTAAAAAGTAAGTCAGCATAAGTATCACCTTGGGGCGCGTGCAAAACGTAATGAACATCCTTCATGGCAGTTGCTATTCTCATGGCTCCAACATGAGGAGGGCCTTCATATGTCCATACAGTCAATTTCATTGAGTTACCCCAAAATTCTCTTTTTTTGGCTTTAGAGCAGCAATTTTTTTTCTCCTGTACATTGGCCTAGAAAATAATTCTGCTAGATCTCCTGCTTGATCAAATCCGTGGATTGGAGAGAAAACAAGTTCAATAGACCATTTTGTTGTGAAGCCTTGAGCTTCTAGTGGATTAGCCAAACCAAGTCCACAAACAATTAAATCAGGGTTTTTATTAATACATCGATCAAGTTGCCTCTCGACATCTTGACCCTCAGATATCTGGGTTTCGTTTGGTATTTTGAATAATTCTTTGGCTACAAGTTTTTTATTTAAATAAGGAGTACCTACTTCTAATAAATTCATTTTCAACTCGTGGTGTAAAAATCTAGCCAATGGAACCTCCAACTGTGAGTCTGGAAAAAAAAATACCGACTTACCTTCGAGCAGGCCCAAGCTTTTGCTCACTGCATGCTTTGCTCGAGAGATATATGGATTTAGAACAGTTGTTACCTTTTCCTCGCTAACACCAAATTCTTTAGCTGCTGATAAAAACCACTCATAACTACCCTGAACTCCGAATGGAAACATTGCAGGTATGTGTTTTGCCCCAGATTTTTCAAGCTCAGTAGCAGTTTCAGCAAGAAAAGGCTGCGCAAGTAAAAATACAGAATCTTTGCCTACCTCAGGCAAATCAGTTGAGTTTCTTGGAGGGAAAAAATCAAAGTTTTCAATTCCTATTTTTTTAAATAATCTACTGAATTGGTCTTCAATAATATCTGCGAGGGTGCCAACAATCAGAAGTTTTTTTTCTTTTGAACCCTTACTTTGTTGCATCTCAGGCACCATTGACTTCAAACACGCGTCTTCACCCTGGGTGAAGGTAGTCTCGATACCACTTCCTGAATAATTTAAAACTTTAACATTTGGTAAATAATTCTTACTAAGCCTTTCTGCAGCGTTAGATAAATCTAACTTTATAACTTCTGAGGGACATGAACCCACCAGGAAAAGTAATTTAATATCTGGTCTTCTGCTCAATAGTTGGGACACAACTCTATCAAGTTCTTCATTTGCATCGGCCAATCCAGCTAAATCTTTTTCATCAATAATAGCAGTAGCAAATCTTGGTTCAGCAAAAATCATCACTCCAGCAGCTGACTGTATTAGATGAGCACAAGTCCTTGAACCAACTACCAAAAAAAAAGCATCCTGAATTTTACGATGAAGCCAAACTATTCCTGTTAGCCCACAAAATACCTCTCTCTGTCCTTTTTCTTTTAGGATTTCTTGTTTGTAAGAATTATTTTCGGAAGTTGAATTTAAGTTATTTTTTTTGTGATCAAACTTAATTTCTTTTTCAACAATTAAATCAGCAGGAGTATTCATGGTGTTACACCATGAATAGTTGAATGAGACTCAACTGATGCAATACGGAATTTTATTAAAAACTGAATAGCATTGATCAAATATGCAATATATGCTGCCACAGCTATTGCAAGCTGATGTTTGGTCGACAATGCAGGAATAAATAAACTTACCAAATATAAACTATGCAAGAACAATACAAGCATACTGAAAAGATCTTCCCAGAAAAATGGTTTTGCAAAAAGATATTTGCCGAAAACCACTTTTTCCCAAATGGATCCTGTGACCATTATCATGTAAAGGATTATTGTCTTTAAAACAACAGAAATTAATGCAAGACTCTCCCAAGTTTCGTTTATGAAATAATTTAAAACTAAAGCAAGGCTTACCAAAAAAACAACAAACTGTACTGGAGCCAGAACACCTTGCACAAAGGTCCAAGCCGTTTTATCACGTCTTTCCCTCTCCTCTTTGGTATAAAGCAATCCTTTACCGTTGGAGTGGACCTTATTATCAGTCATACAAGGTCCTTTTTTTGGCCCCATTTCACCCATCGTTTGCCCTTTTTTATGGTCTCCTATGTGTCACTCTAGAACTTCATTTTTTATATGTCAACTTTAATTGACGTATTTTATTTGTGACACTTGTTAAAACAATGTCTTGAGAAAAAAATATTTATTAAACTAGACCATTTAATAAAAAAGGTAGATCATTGAGTTAGTTTAATTCTTTACTACAAGCACATAATAAAATTACTGAATTAATACTTTGTTTTACTTTCTTAAAGGGAGACTAATGAAACAGAAAGGCAACGAGAGTCATCGAGCTTGGTTAGTTAAGGCCATCGAAACCCAAGTCATTCCAAGACTTATGCTTGCCCACAAGACAGAAAAAGAAAAAACACAATCACATTATGTTGAAAAAAAAGAGAAACATATCTTTAGCAAGGAAGCCATTGAGTCTTTCACACAAGTCTTAATTAAAAATGAAGCAGAAATTTCAAAAGCCTATGTTGAAGCTCTTATAGACGAGGGTGTTGACTTGGAGGATATTTATCTTGAACTATTTCAGCCAAGTGCTCGTCTTCTTGGTCAAAGTTGGGAAGAAGATACTGAAGATTTTTCTGCCATTACTCTTGCTTTGTGGAAAATGCAACATACTATGTACCACTTCAGTGATAGTTTTCTAAGTGATAATCATATAGCTGAAAGAAAAGGGTCAATTTTTTTATGCCCTTACCCAGAATCCCAACACACAATGGGATTATTTATGGTTTCAGAGTTCTTCCGAAAAGACAATTGGAGTGTAACAGCAGAACCATCGATATCAAATGAAGATCTCAAGAATAGAATAACTGAAAATTTTTTCGACATTCTTGGTGTCTCAATTGGATCTCTTACTCATGTTGAAGGTTTGTCTACTCTTATCAAAAGCTTAAGAAGAACCTCGAAAAACCCTAAAATCATGATTATGATTGGTGGTCCAATGGCTCTTATTACCCCAAACCTAGCCAACAATGTTGGTGCTGACGCTCAATCGAATAATGCAAAAGATGCAATTTTGAAGGCTACAGATTTTTTGGAAAGACTAAAGGTAGTTAAAAACGAAAAAAAAACAAAAACGAAAAATATTAAAAACTAGTTGGTAGCAATTTACTTGTAAACCAAGCAGATACTGATTGTAAGAAATTTAAGACTTCAAAGTGTCTAAATATGTTTACACCTATTAAACTATTTTTTTGTCATTTAAAGTTGACATAATAGGTATGAAGATCTAGAGTAAAGCTAAGTTGAGCAAAAAAAGGGAATTGAGTGGTTCAAAAAAACGTAGCGAGCTCATGTTTCATTATTCAGTATAAACTTCCTCAAGAGTCCACAAATTTCAAGAAATCAAAGACTCTTATTAAAATTATGAATTTAGATTTTATCTATGAGTAATCTAGACCAACAACAGAGTGTCATTGAACTTCCTCGAAACTTAAACCAAGATTCGATAGATAACATTTTTGAGGCTGCCTCAGATATAACCCTATTCCTAGACCCAAATGGCGTTATAAAAAAGGCATCTGCGCAACAATCAGAGATTTCTCGTCAATGTAAAAATTGGCTTGGTAAAAGTTGGGCACAAATAGTTACCTCGGAAAGCAAGCCTAAGGTTGCTGAGTTATTGAATTTTTCCATAGTAAAACCTACACAAAAATGGCGCCATATTAATCATCACGGTC
The DNA here is from genome assembly GCA_002171155.1 of Betaproteobacteria bacterium TMED156. Next base: position 1,258 of record NHHF01000117.1, on the reverse strand, counting down.
TCAATGGTTCTTTTCTTCCAATGCTTTTTTCAACAATAAAAGTTCTAAACAGTGAAAATATTGTCGCAATGGGAAGAGATTTGAGTGGTTTGGCCAAAATCCAGCAAAATTTAGTTGAGGCTCAACAGTCACTTGAAAGGGAGTACATACGTCTCAGACAATTAGAAACTAGATATAGAACACTGTTTGAAATGACCTCATCTCCTGTTTTTGTTGTCAATGCAGATGACCTGAAAATAGCTGAAGCTAATTCTAGTGCTGTAAAAATACCTGGAAAAAAGCATGAACCAATTATTGGGAAAAAAATAAATTCTCTGTTTCATCTAACTTCCTCAGTAGAATTACAACAGTATCTAGCTAAAGTGCGCAATTCATTTTCGCAGCAAGAGCCAATTAGGTTAAAGTTGCGAGATAAATCAGAGATTGATCTTACTGGTTCTCTTTTTAAACTAGAAGGTTCTAGTTATTTCCTTATTCACTGCAAATTTGATAATCTAAAAAAGACAAATAATAGTCAAATTACAAGTTCTAAAATTTTGACAGCTATAGAATCAATTCCGGATGGATTTGTCCTTACTAGTGAAAAAGGTGAAATAGTTTTTGCTAACTCAGCATTCTCGGATATGCTTGATGTCCCAAATTCAGAGTCATTGATAAACACTTCCCTATCAAATTGGTTTATTAGAGGTAGGATAGACCTCAATGTTATGTCAAAAACACTAAAAAAACACGGTGTATTGCGTCTATTTTCATCAGATCTTGCGGCACCAAACTCACCGATTCCAGTTGAGATTTCAGCAGTTATTTTGCCTGTAGAAAGTGCAACATTATTCGCTTTGGTCATTAGGAGCACTGCTAGAAGAATACAGAACAAAACTTCTTTCGAGAGTTCTAACTTGTCACAATCCATGGAACAATTGTCTGAACTTGTTGGAAAGTTACCATTAAAAGAAATAGTCGGTGAAACAACCGATGTTATAGAAAAAATGTGTATTGAGTCAGCATTAATTCTCACTGACAACAACAGGGCATCAGCAGCTGAAATGCTTGGACTTTCTAGACAAAGTCTTTACGTAAAGCTTCGTCGGTTTAAAATTAGTGAGTAAAATTACAAGTTAAATTTAATTTTAAAAGCTAGTTTTAATGTATTCAAAAGAAACAAGTGTTATTTTACTAACTAAATTCAAACCCGAAAATGTTCTTTGGGGTTTTACTCACCTTGCTTTCGGAAGATATTTTTTAGGCGTTATACCAGGTT
>NHHF01000116.1 GCA_002171155.1 Betaproteobacteria bacterium TMED156 | reverse complement strand
TATATGCTTTTTTTTGTTTCATTGTTTTCTCCTATCATATCTTTAACGACATCATATTATCATATGATTTTATCTTTAAAGAGGATACTTTTTCCAAGTAACCAGAATTTCTTAGCATTTTAAAAGCTAGATTTTCAGGGGAATAGATGCCCTCCTTATCTAGCCCAGATTTTCTCATTCTAGATATTTTTCCTTTTATTTTTTTTGCGAAATCATAGGCATCTTCATATTGACCATCTTTAAACATTTCATAAAGATGGTCAATACATGTAGCAATAGATTCTGCTTTTTTTTCTGTGGTTATTAAATCTAAATTTGCGTTAATTTTTATAGGCTCCGATAACCACTTTTCTAGCTCCAAAGACCATATTCCGTTTGCTTCGTGGGATTCCTCAAAGTGTTGAAAATATAATTCAACTTCTTTGCCTGCTATTTTAATATTGTGTTTTTTATTCCAATTTATTCTTGTTTGATCTAGCATTCTTTTTACTAAATCAATATTATCATCAATTTTATTGAAATCTAATAAAATATGCAAGTCTATATCTGACATTTCATGCCAATTATAAGAAGCAATTGAGCCTGTAACAATGATATCCTCCACCTCTTTAGATAAATTCAAAGATTTTATTACTTCATCAGCTATCTGCATTAATTTTCTATTAACAATTGGGTTAAGAGTGTTATTTTTCCAAAATTTTGGAAATAAAGAATCTTTTGGCTTTAACAAACTTGCATTAAAATCTTCTTCAATAGATAGATCGTCTTTAGATATTGATATTTTCATTCTCTAACCTCTCTAGAGCCTTTAAAGCAACTTTTTGAAATTTCTCTTTAGAATCAAGGCCTTTTTTATCAAAAAATTTATAATCAGTATGTTCATGGCTTAATGCTATCTTTTGCGGATCATACTTGGCATAAAAAAAATGCAAATTATCTATTTTAAGTAAAAATTTTGGATTCTCAACACTAAGTTGAGTTTCTTCTTTAACTTCTCTAGCTAGCCCTTCTGGAAGACTCTCTCCGGGTTTCAAGTGTCCTCCGGGAAGGTCCCAGTCACCTGCATACTTTTCTACATACTTCGATCTTTTTAAAAATAAAGCTTTATTATTGCGATCTATTAAAACAACCTTTGCAACTGTAGAAATATCATTTTGCACTATATTTATCCTAATCATTTTGGTTCTCCAACCATTATTAATTAGACAACCGGTCCTATATTATCCGAAAGAAGTTTCCCGCTATCATATACTTGCATAAAAGGTGAATATCCTTCATTTTGTATATTGTCCATAACTTCGTATGCATCCATCACTGAAGGTAATTCAACTGTTACTACTTTATTATTATATGCTTCCACTTCTTTCACTAGTATTCCACATTTATTTAATAAAGAAAAGTGGTTCTTGGCATCCCATATGACAAGTATTACTCCAAAAGGATGAAATGTCTCAATCCACACTTGTACTAAATCATCCATAGGAATTGCATAACAATTTTGATAAAAATTTTTATCCTCCCATTTCATTTTGAATGTTTATCCGCTATGGATTGCGAAGCCCACGCTTCAGGTTTAAGCCTGTAACCAAAGCCATAACCTTGTACATATCCTTTTAACATATCTGAAAATTTTGATGTTGCATTTCCTGCAGAAAATGGAGATACATCCAAGTGCAGTTCAATATTACCAGGATTAAAATTGTATTCCTCCATTAACATGCAACCAATCTCGACTGATCTTCTTGTTTCTTCTGTAATTCTTGAAACCAATACAGAAAAAGGTTTTTTGCTTATTTTTTCTTTAAAAAAGAAATATCTTGCAGGAAGATCTCCCCCGTACAAACAGATAGCAGTAGCAAAGCAAACTTTTTGATTAGAAATAAAAGAATCAGTTCCAATAAATATTTTAGATTTGTTAGAAACGTAATCTTTAAGAATTTTTAACATTTCATAAAAATCAATATTTTTATCAGAGCCAGTATTCCAATTTTTATGTACTATATGCTTCATAATTAAAGAATATCACAATTTTTTATTTTTTTTCTTTTTTTGTTCTAAATTTTCTTAAAATTTCTGATGCAACTGACTGGTTTTTACCAACTAAATCAACTACATCTCCAAGTAATTCTAAATCTTTTATTAATATTTTAGCTAGCTCAATTGCGCTACTTCTTGTTTGATCTCGAACTAAAGATAATTCAAAATCTTTCCAATCTTCTATAAAATCTTTATGTTCTTCTTCGTTTGACCCCACTTCTGTATGATATGGGTACTGATTGTAACTATCTAATGCTCGATATTCTTTTATAGTGTCATAAACCAAGTTTGATAAATACTTATAATTTGCATTTATGAAATTTTTCCCTAAAGCAAGCTCATTTTCATCAACTTTTTTCATTCCACTATCAAAATTTTCAGTTAAATATTCTGCAATATAATTTTTTAATCTGCGAGATACAGTTGCTTTCATTTTAGAATTCCAGTGAACTATTTTCGCGGCGCTTTCTGCTTCTTGTTCTGGGCCTTCAATAGGCTTATTTAAATACAAAACAAGTTCATCTTTTTTTCCTCGTAACCCGCCCGGCCCTGGCGCAAAAGAAATTAAGACTATCAATAAAGCGACTGATTTTGCAAAATCACTTATATTTTTTATTCTAGCAGCTCCGGTAGGTAATTTTGGATCAGTTTTTTGTTTTAATTCTCCAAATGCTTTTTTAAAAAATCTAGTATTCATAATTCTTTCCGCAGTATTATCAGAATTCATTTTCTTTTTTAAAGCGTTTATTAATTCACTGATTTTTATTCTCTTATCGTCGGGACTTACGTTTTGCGTTTTCCAAGCTTGAATAAATCGAGAAATTTCAGTACCTGATTTTCTTTTGCTGGAAAGTAGACCACTTTGCTTCGCTATAATTCCAAGATTATCTACAGCTATTTTTCTGCCTTTTCCGCTTTGTACCTCTTCTCTTGATAGATATTTGCCTGTTTTTGCTTCATAAGTTAATAATTCTAAAAATGTTGAGATAAAAAATGTATATGGTATATGATCCATTAAGTCTTCAGTATTTTCTCCCGGGCTACCCTCTTCATAATCTCCGTACCCTAAAAGATTGCTAAAACTTTTTACAGTAACAGTCGCGACAGTCCCAAGACCCGCCAAGACAGCAAATTTTTGCGGAGCACTCAATTCTGCAAACCAATCACGTAACTTCATACTTTTGCTTCTAGGATCAATTTTCAACGCGGTTGCGGGGTCTGCGATATCATCCGCTATTTTTAATTCTTCAAGATTAGAATTTAAAACTTTTCTTTGCAGAATACTGATCAACATTTCTTCTCTAGTTGGTATAACATCACTATCCTCAAAACTTCTCGCTAGGTGAATTTGTATATTGTCAAATATTTCGTCTAAAGTCTCCTCATGCATGCTCCCCTGATCATTTATTTCTCTCCCTCTTTTAAAAAAGTTGCCAGCTTCATCTGGCAACTTTTTTTGCATGTCATATACTTCTTCTAGAGCATACAGATCTCCCAGTTCGCTGGTAGTTTTTTTAATTTCTTTTTTAATCATCGTATACATGCCATCCCAGACGTACGGCATTCTTACTTCTGGTACTTCGGTGGTACTGTCTTCAAGCGCTTTGAGCTCAGCTTGCAGCTTATCTAAGTCTTTCTCTTTTTTTCGGATTAATTCTCCCGTTTCTTTTGCTAGTTCTTTATATGTTACTTGTTGGTTTAAGCCTTCGAATTCGTCTTTTATGTTTCGACGACGTCGAATCGTTGTATTGACTTCTTCGTAACTTCTTAACGCGTCTTTATATGCCCTCTCAAAAGAGTACTTGATCATCGTTTCAACTTCATTATGATCAACAAATTTTTCAAATAATTTTACCTCTTCTTGTACTACTTCTATAGTATCATCTCCAGTCCGAAGACCTTGTTTAAAGTCAACTTTTACTACATTATCCGGCTGTTTGATAGGAGTCGAAAAATCTGGATCGTTTCTTAATGATTCGTTTAATTCATCAATTTTTTGATTATATCTAGATATAATCTCTTCTTTGGCTTTTTGGTTGTTTTCCCAATGCGTATTTATAACATTGCCCTTTTTATCTGTTATAGAAAAATATCCATCTTCTGGGTTCGGGTTTTGTTTCGGGCCTTTTCCTGGTCTTCTTGGGGCAGCTGGTAATACTTCTGCGCCACCTTTCGTATGAAGTTGTGCTAAGTAATAGTATGTCTGATAATCTTGATCTACCCCTCTTAAGTCTTGAATTAGTTCTCTAGTTATTTTATCATACTCACCTAATCTATCTGCTTGTCTTGTGGCGTAAGATACGCTTCTTTTTACATTACCAGGGCCAAGATCTTCTATATTTGCTCTAAGCCCATCTTTAAAAAGATCATCAAATCTATTTGCTTCATCTGTCGCCTCTAAAGTTCCTCTTCTGGCTGCTCTTTCATTTTGTCTAGCAAGTTTAATCATTGAGTTATCAATTGATTGTCCTGCCCCCAGATAACTTGTTTCAATTATCTTTTCTGCATATTCCATCGCGGCAGATAATTCATCATCCTTCGTAAGAACAGAAGTAATGTGACTTTTAGTTTCAGAAACTAAATCATTAAAAGCTTGCTGTGGTTGTTTTCCATCTTTAACAATTTGATTTAGTGTATCTTTTATTTTTTGGTTTAAATCAAAAGCGCCGTCTCCAATCTTTCCTAATTTTGCTGCAGTTAAAACGTCTTGTAATCTTTGCTCTCCACCTGCAGGTACTATTCCAAGTATTTTTGAATTTGCATTAAGATTTTCAAAAATCTCATCTACGCCGGAGTCAATGCCTTTCAATAAATCGTCTGTAAACCCGTCTACACCTGCTACACCTTTTTTTGTTAGTTTTGCATTTTCTATTGCTTGTAAAATGCACCTGTCAAATATCTTTTCAGCTTGAGCAGGTGTTATGATTCTTTTACTTTGCATAGCAACTTTTATTAGATTATTAAATAAAAATGTTCCCAAACCTCCGGAAGCTAACATTGCTGCAGTAAATGCATATGGAACAGCAGAAGGGTCTTTTGAAGAAACCAGGAAGGGAGCAATATAAGCTTCTATGTATATAGCATCCGCCATCATTACCGTTTCTGCCGAGCGTAAAAACCAGTCAACCCAAAACTCTGTAATATCAAGGCGTTTTTCTCTAGCTTTGCCTTCGCGCTCATCTCTTTCTCGACGACCATACGCTGATTGATACTCATCTGGGTCGCCATCGCGTGTCCACCACCAAGTTAGGCCTATTACTTTTGCAATCCCAAAGAGGCCTCTGATTTTGTTTGCCGAGCCAGGTTTAGTACTGGCTGCATCTTCAAGATAGTCTACACCTTGACGAAGCCACCGGATCTTTCCTTCTGATGAAGAATCAACTACGCGGTTTATATCTTTCTGAAGGCCAGCCCAGCCCTGGGCGCCCATCATCACTCCATTGACTTGTAGCGACGGCAATTTTTGTAAAATTGAAAGATTTTTCTGGGCCCACTTGCAAAATTTAACAAAACCATTAATTGTCATAGCGCCAAGAGGCTTTAAATAAAATTTCCAAATCGCAACATTAATCGCTGATAAACCAATTGCTAATACAATATATTTCGATTTAAAAGCTAATAATTCTTGAATTACTCTTTCACTGGTCATATCAAAAAGGTTAACGCTGTTAAGTTTTCTAATTCTTTGCAATTCCTCAAGCTTTTTAAAAGTTTTTAGCATCCTCTCATTAAGGTTGTCTCGCTTCTGTTCCTCTTTAAAAATTATATTTTTCATTTTTATTAAAATAACTCCTTTACAAATGTTTTATTGTCTTGGCCAAGAACTGTAAAATGTATGCCAACTAAAACCAGACTCAGCAAGTGCTGCATCGATTTTTGCAATAGCAAATAAAGATTCAATTAATAATTTATAATTATCATCAAGGGTTTTTACAATTTTTGTTTCTTTTTTATTATTACTATTTTTTATTTTTACCGTTTTTGATTGTATTACGTCTTTTTTATATTTAGCTATGTTTCCAAGTTCGCTTATTATAGCATTGTAAGCCACTTTATTTTTCTTTATAATTGCACTTACATTTTTTTCAAACATACACCTTGCAGAACGATTAAAATCCAGATTCGAGCGCTGATCACGATCCTCAGCCGGGATCACTATGGGAACATTTCCTGAAATTCGATCTGTACTGGCATAAATATCTTTCATCGTACCTTTATCTCGTTGTTGCGTGTATCCTGATGGTCTAACAAAATATAGTGGATCGATCTTTGATAATTGTGATTGTATATTTTTTATAGAACTAAACATAGATTCTCTATCAGAAGGCCTGTCCACATCGGGTTTTACGTTACTAGGTAGTGAATTATCAACAATTCTTGCCTTAGCAGCAATGACGTTTCCCATTGCAGTGTTAGCGGAATGCCATAGTTCAAACATTTTTATAGCAATATTACATAAATTTTCTACCACAATAGCGGCATTTATATTATCTTCCACAATCTTTGGATTATTGTACACTATTTGAAGCTCTTCTTCTGCAGAAGATACAGGAACATTGGTTGTGGGATCCACTATCTTTCCATCAAAAGGTTTCTGATTTGATAGCCCCTGCATTTTATACCTTGTTCGTCGGGCACTATCTTTGATATTTTTTATTTGTCTAAACCTATCTTTTATTTCTTTTAGATTTCTACCATTGGCGCCGAGTCTGGATTGATTAAAATTTTCCTCGCTAAAAACATCTACAAGAAAGTCTTTATCCTTTTCTGAATTAAAAGAAAATTCAGAAACTAATACATCAACGACTGGAATATTATTAGAGTAATTTTGGTAAGAAGTATTTGCCATCCAATCAATACCATTTTGTTTCTTGATAATAACATCTTTCTCATCGTAAATAATTTTATATTGTTTTTCTGCTTTTACTTCTTCATTAAATAAATTATATAAAGGCTTAACATTGTTAAGATAACCTTCACCTGCAGTAGTTATGTTGGTTTCAAGTGAAAAGCTTTTTATGATAGGAAATCCAACCCTGACAGAAGGGTACTTCATACTTACACCTATTCTCGGATTTGCAATAAGTAAATATCTTGTTTGTTTTCCGCCATCAAACAGCCCTGAAACACCTCCTGCATTTACATAATTGTGTGTTGGGAATTCTATAAGGCAGCCCTCTGCTTCATCTTCAGATAGGTGGTCAAAATATTTTGCACTGCTAGATAATGACTTTTTAAAATTTTTAAACCCATCACTGATAGCTCTTTCTATATCCATCCCTGAATCTATTTGATTAATTCGGTCACCTACATTTTCGATTTGATCGTATTCCGCGCCAGAAAAAATATCTGACGCTTCTAAGCTAGCTCTAGAAGAGAAATTTTCAACTTTTGATATTCTTTTTTGCAAAATATTTCCTTTAAGGTCTCTATAGCTAAATATTTGGGCTGAAATTGCGATACTTGTTAGTAGTTTTCGAACGTTATCTTGTGTTTCTCGATCGAAGATTAGATTCCCCAGCAAACTATCATCAGTTGCTCTTCCTTGGGATGTTGAGGATAAATTCTCATAGTATTTGTCTGTTAATATATTAAATTGATTATAATATTTTCTATCTCTTACTTGATTACTTATATTTTGTGTCTTTTGTTCTTTTAAGATATATTTGTTTATCTTTTTCAAAGATTCGTCAACCGAGTTAGGGTCTAAGCTTCTAAAATTAAGAGGAGTCACGCCCGTAGGATCATCATAGCGCTTTATTCTTTGCTTTTCTTTTTGCTTTTGTATTTCTTTTTCTCTCTTTTTTGATAAAGGATCTTTTAAAATTCTTAAATATTCATCAGGTGGCGTTGCTGGTACCATCATAAAAACTCCAATTTCAGGTACAGCTATTTCCTTGTGCATTTCAATAAGAGTCTCTTCTATCATTGGGATATTTTCTAATATAGTTTCATAGTTTCTAGAACTTATAGTAAACTTTTCAATTTTCATTTCTCTTGCTGTTTCGATATCTATATCTTCTTGGGCAATTAATCCTTGGAAAGATGCTTGCTTAAAAAGGGTTATTTGTTTAAAAGCTGCGTTTCGTATCTGCACTTTATCTTGTAATTGTTGGCATGCACTCTCATCAGTTTTCATCAAATCATAAAATCTTGTAAGTGATTTATTAATTTCAGCTAAAATTTGTTCGTATATACCATCTATTTCTGATTTTACAAGCTCTAGCTTATCTTTTCTCATATACCACTGTTCCTGGCCAATGTTATATTCTGCTTCTTCTTTGATAAGATTACTTATTCTTTCAAATCGTGCCTTTATAACGGATCTATCATAAATATTAAAAGGATCGAGAAAGTAAAATGACATTTCAGATACAAATAAAAGGCCCCACAACCAACCAGAAGGGCCTTTAAAATCTTTTCCTCCCGGAACCAACTTTTTTCCCGCTTCTATAAGAAGCGCCGCCGCCTTCGAATCTATGGCTCCACCCATAATTGCAGTTACAAGTGTGTTAACAAAATCAGACTGTATAGAATATTTTATTCTTTTTTCATCTGGAGAAAACATTTTAGAATTCAAAAGACATTCCATTAATGCATTATATCCACCAGGGTAGTCAACCATTGAAGTCATGCTTGCAGCTGAAATAGCAGCAAAATGAGTTCTTATTTGATTAACAATCTCTATATCATATACATCTTCAGAATCCTCAGAATATTCAAAATTATTACCTATAAATTCTTCTTTATATTCTTCTAAAATATCTAAAACGGAAGAATCTGGACTAACATAGTCCCCATCAATTTCATTTACAATTTGTTTCCAAAAATCTTCACTAATAATGTTGTTTGTGTTATATCCTTTTTGATCAAGTATAGCCTTAAAACAATATTTTATATATAAACCAGGCTCAATCTGGTTATCTGCTGCCATCAGCGCCCACATAGAAGCGCCTTTTGGGTGAATAAATATATTATCTAAAACAAATCCTGTAACACCTTCTTCAAAAAAGCTTTTGTATCTGTTATAAAGTTCAACATATTCATCCGGACTGTTTGCTTCTAATTGGTTTCCCTCATCTTGCTTTAAAGCCATATACACATCATCGGGCAAGAAATAAGAATCTGGTTTATTCATCCTATCAGAACACGAACCAGCTGTTACTTTTGATTGATTAAAATCTTCTAAGTTGCAATCAATTTGGTTTGCATCCCATTTTGAAAATATAGAAAAATATAATCTTGCTTTTTGGAAACCAATGGTTCGAGAGGTAGCTTCTTCACTAAACTTTTCTAAAGCATATTGCATTTGACTCCCTTCAAAAAGGAGATTTATTTTGCCTGAATTAAACATTCTAACTGCATCTTCAACAAGGCCTGCGACCCCTGCTATAAGTTCATCGATGAAAGCGACCCCAAGAACATAACCTAACTGTTTCCATTTTGATATTGGCTTTGGAAGCTTCGGGGGTTTTTGAGGTTTTTGATTTCTTTTGAATGGTTTTCTTTCTTTATTATTTCTTGTCTTATTCTTACCTTGGCGCCTTCCTTTTGAACGTTCTTTTCTTTTTGCTCTATTCGCGCGTTTTTTTATTTTCTTCGGAGCTGACTTTGGAGTCTTACCAAAAACCTTTTTATATATTTTTATGCCCCACCGAAAAACTGGCTCAAGAACACGCACTATTAAGCCACCGGCGTTCGTCACACCAGCTTCAACCGGCTGCATGCTAGCAAAATTACTTGCTCTGAGCATGTCCAGCTCACTAGGCTCAACATTAAGATATCTCGACGTTATCAATGTTGATGCAAGCGCCGCCTCACCCGGTGTTTTTAATTGTTTGATCAATTTTAGAACAGCATCTGCTTCTGATATATGCCCGTCCTGAGTTAAGAACTCCGACAGCTGATACAAGTCTTGTATATATTCACTCTTAGTACCCGAGACGTTGGTGGGCGTGAGGTAGATTGGTACGTCCGGGTTATCAAACTGTGGAAAAGTCCTAGGAACTTCTTCTTGCTCGCTGATATTTTCATCTCCGAAAGGCCCAGGATTTGACATTTTATCGACAGTAGCGAAGTATATATCTTCTAAATTGGAGCCTGTATCTACCAATTTTTCTAAAGATGATTTTGCTCCCTGCTCATTAGCAGAAAATAAAAAATCAATAAAATTTTGTAATTCAGCTTCAACATCTAAATTATTTAGGTTTTCCACTTCATCATTGGTAGAATCAATGACTTCTTTGACTAAATTTTTTAAAAAATTATTGTTTGCTAGTATCTTTTTTGACATGAACAGGCCTCTAGTATGATTTTATACTCTATAATTAGTTTTCTTAACGCAAAGATAGGTCTTTTTCGATATTTTTCAATTTTTACCCATCCCAGGTACAGTCACAAGGATCACAATCGCAAATTTTACAAAAACCTTCTTCTTCATGCAAAGTGTCACCATATTTTAGGTTAAGTTCATAGAAAATTTTTTCATTAATCTTGTTTTCAACCTCGCGAACATGCTCTGGTCCGATTTTTTCGACCATTTCTCCTAAATTACGTTTTGCTTCCCATGGAGAAAGCTTATTTTTATCTAAATCAATACAAATTATGCACATTTTCTTCTCTCATTGTTTTATGTTCGGCGTTTGGCGCCGAAATCGATTTTTTTTCGCTATTTTTTTTAATAGAACGAAAAACCGTTAAGTTTTTACTTATTTTATCATTTAACTACGTTAATTTTTATGATTTTATCGCTTTTTAAAGAAATTTTGTCTCCAATTTTAACATTATTTTGTTTAAACCACCCTTGATTGACTTCTAATGCCCACATACCTGGAGAATCTGACTTAACACTCTCTTCATTGCCTGGTATTAGATCTTCAATTTGGAATATTTTATAATTTTCATCGATAAATGCAATGGAAAGAGGTATTGTCGTGTTTTTCATCCAAAAAGAGAGTATTTGCGGCTGCGGGTAAGAAAATAGCATGCCTTGGTCAGAGGTCATACTTTTAACAAACATAAGGCCACGCGCCTGTTCTCGCGTATTTTTGGCTATTTTTACTTTAAGTTTGGCTGAGCCAACAGTTATGTTGCGAAATTTCATTATAATGTAATTAGATTAACTGCAATTTAACAGCAAATAAAGAACTATATCCTTGGGGATCGATAAAGATTTAAGAAAATCGCCGTTTTTATCTGTGTGAACCATAAAGGGTATTGATCTAATTTCCATAATGGCCATTAATTGTTGAACCCAAGGCTCATCCACGTTAAGATAATGTATTCGCTTTTTGAATTCAGCTTGAGTTATAGCTTTTTTGGTAAATTTACAGGCACTGCACCAGTCAGCTGAAAATATTATAATAAAATCTTGCTTTTCAGAGATAAGTTTACTTAATTCATCGTACGAAGTGTAATCTGATTGTGGTTTTGGTTGCCTTTGATGAACTAATTTGCCGTTATAGTGGACAGTCAACTCAGTGTTAGAGGTGTATTCCGGCTGAGAAGCGCCGCAACTAATAGATATTCCAAGGATTAATACTAAAAGAAATAGATTTCGCATTATACTTTAACTAGAAAGTCAAAATAAAAATACTCAAGAGCTCGTACCATCCGCTACACCGCGAGAGATTTTATCAATCATAGCAGGAGTCATCACAGGCTTTTTCCCGGGTTGAGGATTAACCTCGTAACCAAATTCAGTATCCTGCACTGGCCCACCCTGCACAGGACGATCAGGATCAAGTAAGCCCTGAGATCTCATTTCGGTGTATTGAAGCAGCTCTTTAAGAACCTTTATAAGTTCTGTGATATTTTGGTCACCTTCACCAGCTTGAGGGTACTCAAGCATGTAACCAACATAAGAGGAAACTGCATTTGCTAATCGGTTTAAATCCTCAGGATCCGGAGCTTTCATTCTTCTATCTAGTTGACCTCTTGGACCAAATTCTGGGCCTAAATCAAGCTCGTCAAAGTCTTGCTCGTTCAAAGGAGACCCATCACCACCAGAAGGTATAGAATTCATCAACCTATCGATCTGAGCTTGTTTCGCTTTTATCTTTTTTTCTAGAGTTTTAACTTTTTTCGCAGCTTTTTTAGCTTCAGCAAGTTCTGATTTTAGTTGCTTTAATTCTGAATCAAGTTTATCTCTTAATTCTGTATAAGTTGTTGTTTTTTCTTGCAAGAGGCCATTTAACTCTTCCAAAATTAGCTTTTCTATTCTTTTAGTTGTAAATTTCATTTAAAATCTGCTCCTTTTAACTCGATTTCTTGGTTTTTTTCTTGATTTGGGTTCTTCTTTTTTTGTTTTAGTTTGTTTTCTTGGCTTGAAACCTTTAAGTGCGTCAATCATTCCCTTATTTATCGAAGGGGTCCCTTTTGTTATAGACATTTCCTTGCCACCTTCTGGCTTCGAAGGTTGCTCAGCTGCAGCTACTATATCATTTACTTTTGCTTCTAAACTTTGAAGTTGCTGCATCTTGCTATCCAGAACAGCTTCAACGTCAATTAATCTTTCAACAGCATCTGCGATTCTCAAAGCCAACCCACTTATAGCATCATCTTGTGAACTCATAATATCAGGCATCATATCAAGAGCAGCTTTCTCTTGTTCACCTTTATCAAGACCGCCAAGTTTTTTAATATACGGATGATACTCTTCTGCATTTCCAATACCTCTCGAATCGCGGGATTTTTTTCTCGGGGTAAAAGTTCTTTGGCGTTGAGTTTTAAAACTTGGGTCTATTCCACCGGAAGCTTGCACCTTATTGCCACCATCTTGTTCTTGTAGGATTTTATTTATTTCCTCTATGATCAATTTTTGCAAGTCTTTTTTTAATATTTTCATAATCAGCTCCTTTATCTGTTAATCTATATCTTCATCTGAACGGTCATCAATATCATCATCCCAATCATCGAGCAACCCCACAAAGTCGCTGTCGGTGTCGGCATTAAACTCCGCCTCTGATTTATATCCAAGTCTTTTCCATTCAGGCACCTTTCCACGCGTGGCCACACCCATGATCATGTCGAGGTGATAAGCCTTCTCTGATTTATATCCAAGTTTTCTCCAATCAGGTGCCGAATCGTTTTTAGTGTTTTTAGTGTTTTTAGTCGGCTTTAAGCCCAGCTCCCAACCCGCAGACTTTGCTGCTTTCTCAAGTGCCAACAAGCGTCGATGAAGATTTTGGTATCCTTCTGGTCTTAGCCCTGGTGTAACATCCATATCAAGTTCTGATGGTTGTTCTTGTTCTTGTAGAATCTTAGTTATTTCTTTTATAATTAATTTCTCTAAATTTTTTTTTGTGATTTTCATAAGCACCTCTTTTTAGCCGTTAGAAAACTAACACGCATAATTTAAGTAGTTATTTGTAGATTACAAGTCTATAATTATAACCTTTTGATCTTCTTTCTTATCTTTTTCGTTATCTTTATCTTTAACAGGAAATTCGTCTTCAATCCAAAGTGGCTCTGGTTCCCATTCTTTTGTTTTATCTTTTTTTAGCTTATCTATAAGCAAATCGATTATCCACTGCATGCAATAACTAGTCTTAAAATCTGGAAAAATTTCTGTGGGTGTAGCGCTCGTGTATCTGGCCTACATCGCCCTACATGTCGTATAGATCTTACATTCGGCGACATGTACGGGGGGAGGGGGGGTAGTAGGACCCTCTCCTACATGTAAGTTTTTTGTTTACATTTGTTTACAATGTAGTTTTTATCTTACCTTTTCCTACAATGTAATTGTTTTCTTACACTGTGGGTGGTTGCACACCAATGCCCACAGTGTAGGTTAATGTATGGTTTGTCTTACTGGTATCATACTGTCTTACACTGTGTGGCAACTCATACATTGTGTGACAACTCTTACCTTTGAATACTTTATCTTTCTTTCCCCGACATGTGTGTAGTGTAGGTAAGTGTAGGTGAATGTGCGATAAAAATAAAATAAAAAAAAGTTAAAAAAAAATAAAAAAACTTGAGATACATGTCGGTGGGTGTAGGTGTAGCGGTTACCTTTACCTACCTTTCCTGACCTGTGGGTGCTCTAAGTATGCGGAATCATTGAGGTTCTTACGGTCACGTTTTTGATTTGGTGGTCGAGGGGATTTCCTTAATAATTTCAAGGGTTTACTACCAACAATTAGGAGTTTCACGAAAATTATGGTATAATATATACATAAGAAAGAGAGAGAAACAAAATGTCAAGGCAAAAAAAAGTTAAAAAAAGTGAAAAAAGTTCTTGACAGGCTCTCACGATTATGGTATAATTACAGAGTAATTTGGCAATAAGGCTGANTTATTCAACACGACGCGCCACGGCGCACAATATGGAAGGAGCCTATCATGGCTTTACGACGACAGAAGAACAACATTCAAAACCTCAACCTCATCATCGCGAACGAGGATGAAAAGGCTGGCATGACCATTGACCAGACCATTCTTAACGGCAAGAGCGCTGCGGTATCATTCCGCCTCGTGAACGGTGGGCGCAAGTCCGCTGCCGTCAAGCTGGATCGCCAGGCTTGTGCTGACCTGCTTGAAGCGGTCACTGAGATTCTGGCAACTGACGGGGACTTCTAGTCCTCAGACCCTTCGGGGTCTTACTTCATACGACGGACTGTTCACTCTTAACAATGTCTGGAGCCTATAGGCTAGCCGTCGTTTACATTGTTACCACTCGTGACCGATAAGGATAGAAACGTGGATTTTATTGTTGTACCTTTGTTAATTTGTTATATTATTGAATACATGCCAGTCTCATATGACTGGTCTTGTTTGGAGAATTGAATATGTCTGATATTTATACTGCTGTCCCCTACGCGGGCAAGAACTACATGGTTGTCCGTAACTCGAAGCGTCATATGTACCTGCACGACGCAAATCGCGCGTTCATGTCGGGTTGCATGGATATGGCAACCGACCTGCATCTGCGAGCTATCAAGGCGCCTGGTTGTGCCTTTGAGCATCGCATGGGGGTCCGATATGCGTAAGCCTCGCAAACCCAAGACCGTATCCTCCGCATGGTCGAAAACTAAGAAAAAATAGATCCCACCTGCCCCAGTGTGAGCTACCCCAGCTTGCCTGGGGCATTCTTGTATGTGCTACACCTACATTTCCTTACATGTCCTACATCTACCTACGTTTAACCACGTACACCTACAGGTAGGATAAAGTAGGAGATAAGCATACCTTCAACCACAATACCCTACCTGTAGGTCCTGCACCCACACATGCGCCCCTTGGCCTACATGTGCTGCTCCTCCCCACATTTGCCTACATCCGACTACGTGTCGGGATATGTAGGTCTTTAACCTACCTTACCATACTCTGCAAGGTGTTAATTAATTAACGGTCAAGCCATGCACACACAGTTCATCCAAAAATAGCGCTTTTCTTCGCTGGTGAGTACTCCGAACTCGATGCCGGCGGACCAAGCCAATTCTAAAGCTTGCCAAATTATTTCGCAAGACATTTTTCTCTCCTGTTAATTCTTTTTTGTCAACGTTTTTTTTCTAACGCCGGATGGTTTTTCTGTGGTAGGGGCGTTAGTTTTTTTACGTTGATTTTTACACCGCATATGTATTAAATCACACCCCTTACCACAGCTTCCCACTACAGCCCACAAGAAAAACGATTTTTCATATTGATAATCTTTTTCTATAAGACTGTTACACCCATGCTACACTCTACTTTTTTTTCTTAGTCTTAGACCACAGGCTAGAGACTGATCGATTTTTGGGCTTACTCATAAGAGGTTTCCCCTTCACCGTAGTTGGCACTGACCAATACAACGTGACCATCTAAATCACTTGTATCACACCAGCGTTGATCACCATTCTGCCATTGCACGAGAGTTTCTTTACCACCCCTTCGCTGTGCCACACACAAACCATTCTTATGATCCTGTCTTGTTGTTGAGTGAGATTGTACAAACATTACTTCATCCCCTTTTCAGTGACCTTGCGATTGATGACTGCTTTTACTGTTCGCTTCACTGCTCGGTTAGCAATGTATGATGTGTCGCGCATATAGCGTGGTGCTGAAATATTAAACATTATTATTGTTCTCCAAAGTTATTAAGATGAAAAAGTGGGGGGTTGATTGTTGGAAGCAAGGCTCAACCCCTTATAAAAGCCTTGTACGATTTATGCGTCTTCTTTGGCAAGCACTTCGTTAAGTGCTTCTTGAAGGTCACCGAGTGCTGCTCGGTCGAGCTTGACAGCAGCAGAACGCTGCTTGCCATTGATAAGGCGAACGCTTACACCTTGAGACTCGCCATTGACGAGCGTTTGATCGATAACAATACCAGCTGACTTTTGCTTGCTGCCTTCTACTGTCTCGTTCATGATGGTGAAACCAAGGTTTTGAATGTTACTAACGATACGCTTCATGATGTTTACCCTTTCAAGGTATGTTGTTTACTGAGAATAAAAGCCCTTCCCTCATTCTCAATATATATATTATCTCAAATTTCCAAGCAAAAGTCAAGAACTTTTTTAATGCTTGGTGCGTTTTTATTTTAGTGGTCCGCCGACCTTATCCAGTGTGATCAACAACAGTTAAAGCAATCCAAATCATAATCAACATGGCAAGTTCTAACCAGTTGTCCATTTGCTTTAATCTCGATTGTTTATGTTACAATTATACCCGACTTACTAGCGTTTGTCAAGTATTATTTTAGCCAATTTATAAAAAATACCGGCGATTGGCATCGTCAAGGCCTGAGTGTTACTGTCCAAGTAAAGATCAAGCACGTAACCATCGTGACTGCAAAACATCCGATTGCACACCACATATTAGAACCAATCAATCTCGCGGGACTTGGGACGCGAAAAGAACTCAATCGGCCCAAGGTGCAAAATGCTGTATGGTGTAGTAGTGTCTCTCGATAACACAAGGCTGTACCGCTTGAACGAGAAGCCCCATGATGCTGCACGACCGACAAATGTTGTGTAAGGATACCGAAGCATTAGCTTTCTTTTTATTGTTGTCCAGAGTTTCATCATTTCAATCCAAACTGTTTGAGCATATCCTCTGCTTGGTCAAATGTCATTCCCACATCCTCAAAAGCCTTCTTCTTCCGCTTAACTGTTGGTGCATCAGCCATCGGGGTTGTTGCAGCGCGGATCTCGTCTGCGGTC
>NHHF01000115.1 GCA_002171155.1 Betaproteobacteria bacterium TMED156 | reverse complement strand
ACTTATTACAAAGACAGGTAATTTGTAATTAAAATTTAATTAGGTTTTAGTAGTATAAACAACAGTCTAATAAGGTTAATGAAAAATGAATAACCAAAAAAATGTCATGATTACAGGAGCTAATAGTGGTATTGGAAAGCTTACTGCTATTACTTTAGCGAAAGCAGGTTTTTACGTAATTATTGCTGGGCGCTCTAAGGAAAAAACTTCAAAAACTATTGACGAAATTAATTCTTATGTTGGTGAAAATTGTTGTGAGTGGATTCAAATGCATCTTGATTCACTTTCATCTGTAAAAAATTGTGCGAATATTTTTTTGAATTCTGGAAGAAACTTAAACATGTTAATAAACAATGCTGGACTTGCAGGTGCACATGGATTGACAACTGATGGATTTGAACTTGGTTTTGGGGTCAATCACGTTGGACATTTTTTGTTGACTTATTTACTTCTAGAAAAACTGAATGAATTTGATAATTCAAGAGTAATTACCGTTTCAAGTAAAGCTCATAAACATGCAAAATTTATAGATTGGGAATTAGTCAGAAAAAAAACTATCAGTATCACTGGGATTAGTGAATATGCAGTATCTAAACTTGCTAATATTTTGTTTACAAGAGAGCTTGTAAAGAGATTTCCTAGTAAAAATACTTCGGCCTATTGTCTGCACCCAGGTATTGTAGATACAGACATATGGAGAACTCTTCCAAGTTTTTTGCGACCTTTACTAAGAATTAAAGGAATTTTGACTCCTGAGGAAGGAGCAAAGACGACAATATATTGTGCTCTAAATGCGCCTCAAAAGGAGAGTGGAAATTATTATGACAGAGAACAGATCGCAATTCCATCTGAAATTGCACAAAGCGATGCTCTTGCTGGTGAATTATGGGATAGAAGTCTGGAATGGACAAAAAATTTTCACTAGACTCAACCTATAACAGCCATTTTAACTTGTGTCATGTCTTCCATTGTGTATCCAATTCCTCCAATACCGTATCCTGACTGTCGTCTTCCGGCAAATGGCATCCAATCCACTCTGAAAGCTGTATGGTCGTTGAACATTACGGCCGAGGAATCTAAATTTTTGAAGAAAAACATACTTTCTTTTAAATCATTCGAAAAAACTGCAGATTGAAATGCAAAATCAAGCGAATTAGCTCTTAGTATCGCTTCTTCGTTTGATTTACAATCATAAATGCAAATCACAGGTCCAAAAATTTCTGACGTAGAAACCTTTTGAGATTGATCGGGATTCAATAACACGGTTGGAGCATAAGTGGTGTTGGATAATTTAATGCCTCCACAAAGGGCTTCAGCTCCAAAACCTACTGCTTCATCAACCCAATTCATTACACGATCTACTTCTCGAGGTCTTATCAACGGACCACACTGTGTAGATTCATCTGTTGCATTTCCAACAACTAGTTTTTCTGCAGATAAGGAGAGTTTTTCAGCTAATGCCCTGGCGCTCCCATCTACAACAAAGACTCTTTGTACAGAAACGCAAACCTGTCCAGAATGATAGAAACCTCCTTTTATTAACTTTGGCAACATGTCATCTATATCTGCAGAAGGACAAACGATAACTGGAGCAGCCCCTCCATGTTCTAAAGCGAATCTAGTTCCCGGAGCAAGCTTTGATTTCAAATACCATCCAACCTTTGCAGAACCAATAAAGCTAAAAAAAGCAACTCTTGGATCAGTAACTAACTTTTCTGCTACAGGAATTTCACATGGAGCAAATGAAACCCATTCCTCAGGTAAACCTGCCTCGAAAAGTAACTTAACAAATTTTTGACAACATAAAGGAGTGTCGTCGGCAGGTTTAACAATTACTGGGCATCCGACAGCTATAGCAGGTGCAACTTGGTGAACAATTAAATTTAAAGGGTGATTAAAAGCTGAAACAGCTACTACAGGACCAATAGGCTCTCTAATTGAAAAAGCTGTTTTGTTAGCTCCTGACTGAGTCAATCCCATGGGTATTTCTTTGCCGATTATATTACTAAGATCGTGGGCACATGTTTCAACACCGTCAATCGCTCTTGCGACTTCAATCCTTGCATCTATAAGTGGCTTCCCACCCTCAGAAGCAATCAGCAACGCTAACTGTTCAAATTCTTTTGACATTAAGTGAGCAACATTTTTTAAAATTTTAATCCTTTTATGAGTTGGAATTTTATTACTCTGGTTTTTGTGAAGAGAATATGCCCTGCTTAGAAGTCTTTCAATATTTTCTTCTCCAAGCAATTCAACACTTCCAATTTCAGTTTGATCAAATGGATTTAATACTTTTAGTTTTTTCATTATTTAAAGGATTGATTTATGGTTAGTTAAATCATCAATAAGATACTTAACGTTGTCAGAATAATCTACTGGAACATCAACTAGGTGAACGCCTTTGGAATTAAAAGCATTGTTGATGACAGTAAAAAATTTCTCAGCAGATTCCACTTTATGTCCTGTGGCTCCATATGAATTGGCGTATTGTATAAAATCTGGATTTTTATATTCCAAACCCCAATCTGGAAAACCTGAGCCAGCTTGTTTCCAACGGATCATTCCATAAGAGCTGTCATTTAAGACAAGTATTACAAGATTAAGTGATAATCTGACTGCTGTTTCAAGCTCTTGACTATTCATCATAAAACCACCATCCCCACAAATTGCCATAACTTTTCTATTAGGAAAAAGCATTGCAGCCATCATTGCAGAAGGCAATCCAGCACCCATAGTAGCTAAGGCATTATCAAGTAAAACAGTATTAGGTTGATATGCAGGGTAATTTCGAGCAAACCATATTTTATACACACCATTGTCAAGTGCAATAATATCGTGGTATCTCATGACACTTCTTATGTCTGAAACTATTCTTTGTGGCTTCATAGGAAAATCATCAGAACCTGAGTCAACATAGATCTTATCATTAACGTTTTGCTTAACTTTTCTATATGCGTCTAAGTTATAGGAAGGAGGAGATCCGATCAACTCCATTAATCTATCAAGAGATAGCATAATATGGCCTACAACTTCAATCTGAGGGAAATAGATTTGATCAACTTTGGCTGATTTGTAGTTTATATGGATGACTTCGGGGCCGTTATGCTCCATAAAAAATGGTGGTTTTTCAATAACGTCATGGCCAATATTAATGATTAAATCAGCATGTTTAATATAATCATGAAGGTAATCTTTATCAGAAAGAGCAGCTGTTCCGAGAAAAAACTCTGAACTCTCATCTACAACTCCTTTACCCATTTGTGTAGCAAAAAATGGAATTTTTAAAAAATCAATGAAATTTGAAATAACTCGTCTGACATTTCTTCTATTAGCACTCGCACCTAATAAAATGAGTGGATAATTTGCATTTTTAATTTTTTCAGCAGCTTTGACCAAAACCTCATCAGCACCCAAGGCATAATATCTTGGGTGTGGGGGAATCAACATACTTTCGGTATTTTCGGCAGCAACATCTTCAGGAAGTTCAAGTAAAACAGCCCCAGGCTTTTCTTCCTGAGCAATTCTAAATGCTTCCCTAATCAAAGAAGGAATCAAATTTCCACTGACAATTTGTTTAGACATTTTACATACTGGATCAAAAAGTTGAACAACGTCAACAATTTGAAATTGACCTTGCTTGGATTTATTGATCGGTTTTTGTCCCGTTATCATAATCAATGGAAATCCACCAAGGTCAGAATATGCTGCAGGAGTTGCAAAATTAGTTGCTCCTGGCCCCAGTGTTGATAGACAAACACCTGCTTTTCCAGTCACTCGTCCATACGTTGCAGCCATAAATCCTGCACCTTGTTCATGTCTTGTCAAAATTAATTTAATTTTTGAAGACTTCCTAAGAGATTCTAGAAGGTCAAGGTTTTCTTCTCCGGGAACTCCAAAAATATATTCAACTCCTTCATTTTCAAGTGCTTTGATGAACAGGTCTGATGCTTTCACTTTCTCATATTCCTTTTCTAGTTTATTTGTTCGTATTCTTCTTCAAGTGCGTTCTCAATAGATTGTTCATCAATAGGATTGAAACTTTCACCAGAGACCCTGCTCCAGTAAACTTCAAGTCTTGGATCCTCAACTTTTTCATTCCTCAATAAAGCACCTTTATTAACCTTTGGATAAATTTGATCCTCTAATCTGATCTGACTTGCAGACAACCTTCTAACTATGTGTCTTCTTGTAAGGTTAACAGGATGAGAAATTGCTGTAGATTCTAACATTTCAGCTACAGCATTTATTGTATTTTTATGAAAATTTAATACTCTTTTCGATCTCTGTTCCACATCAATTACTCTGAACCTTTTTGAGTTCATTGTAGCTATTCCAGTTGGGCAGTTACTAGATGCGCAATCTCTTGCTTGGATACATCCAATTGAAAACATAAATGGTCTGGCCATATTTACCCAATCTGCACCAAGCGCGCATAACCTAACAATATCATATGCTGAAACTACTTTTCCAGAGGCTGCAATTTTCACCCTATCTCTTAAGCCAGCACCAATAAGAGCATTATCAACAAAAACAACTCCGTCAGCTAATGGAGAACCGATATGATCTGTAAATTCAACTGGAGCTGCTCCAGTTCCACCCTCTGCCCCATCGACTGTTATAAAGTCTATTATTTTT
The DNA here is from genome assembly GCA_002171155.1 of Betaproteobacteria bacterium TMED156. The sequence continues at coordinate 12,083 of NHHF01000115.1, read as the reverse complement.
TTAGACTCAACCATCGCTTTAACAATTGCAATTAATTCCCAAGGATGACCAATACACATTTTTATTCCGATTGGTTTTCCACCAGAAAAGGTCCTAAGCTTTTCAACAAAATCAAGCAATTGATTTGGGGTTGAAAATTCAGAGTGAAATGCTGGCGATATGCAATCCTTGTAAGCTTCAATTTCTCTAGTTTGTGCAATTTCTGGGGTAACTTTAGCGGCCATTAACATACCTCCATGACCAGGCTTTGCTCCTTGACTAATTTTAATCTCAATCATCTTGACTTGTGTTTTTTGTGCTTTTTCGGAAAATTTCTGAGGATCAAATCTACCCTCTTTAGTTCTACATCCAAAATAGCCGGTGGATACTTGCCATATAAGGTCACCTCCACCTTTAATATGATAAGGGGATATTGATCCCTCCCCAGTATTATGGGCGAAGTTTCCGATTCTAGCTCCAGTGTTTAATGCTTGAATTGCAGGAGGTGATAATGCACCAAAAGAGGTACCCGAAATATTTAGGACCGAGATATCGTAACTATTATTTCCTTTACCAACCGTAATTCTAAAGTCTTTATCTTTAATATGAATGGGAGACATGGAGTGATTTAGCCAACTAAAATCCTCTTCATACATGTGGTTCACCGAACCAAAAGGTCTTGCAGCTAATTCACCCTTTGCTCTTTGATAAACCATTGCTCTTTGGTTTCTTGAGTAAGGTAGCTCTTCCGTGTCATCTTCCCAAAAATACTGTCTTAATTCTGGTCTGATGCTTTCAAACATATATCTGAATCTTCCAAGAAGAGGGTAGTTACCAATTACACCGTGCTTCTTTTGAAAATAATCTTTCCAGGCAAAACCTGCCAAAATTCCAAAAAAAGCGCTAATTATCCAAATAATATTGGAAAACAACCCAGCTATCATCGAAAATAAGAACGCTAAACTTAGATATAGTAAAAAAGAATACCTACCCCAAATAATATCTTTCATTTTTTCTCTTTCTTCTTAATAACCTTTCAGAGAAAGTTTAGACTCCTTTATAAAAACTAGTGGTAAAAAAATTGCTTAAACATAAGAATGCTTATCGGAGTAATATTCACATTCCAATGAAAAACTTTTTATGGATGTTTTCCATAAGGGGCTTATAAGAACATAAATTATATGTCTACTTACATAATAATGGTGAATTACTTTATATCCTATAGTTTTTTTTAGCAATTTGATGTTTGGATAAACCAAAATTATGAAAAGATTAATTATTTTTTCTTGCAAGCTTTCTTCAAGGCAAGTTCATTTAGAGTATTAGGACTTACTTGTAACCAACTGGTGTAAGTTTTGGATGAGTAGATTAATTCGCCCTGAAGTTTATTTTTTTCATATTTTTCAACAAGCATCAGCCTGTACTTTCCTTTGGAACATTCAAATTGATAAAGTTTTTTTACAGAGAGGTAATCTACATTTCCTTGACTCATTTCACTTTTGTAATCTCTCATTGCAAGGATTGAAGCAGTTCTACCAGTTCTAGCAGCCCCTTTAAAATATTCTTTAAAATTTCCTCCTGAGGCTATTAACTCCCAAGCATAAGACGGGACGTAAGTGATAGAAAGAACAAAATAAAGAAAAAAACAAACAACCTTAAAAACAAGGCTGTTATTTACCATAATGAAATTCTTTGAATCCATGTTTTTTTTCTTTTGTTTGTTTTGAGTTTTTTTTGTTCCTCAAAATTTGGAATCACATTTTTAACGTCTTTTATTTTTGAATTTGTCGACCAAGTTTTTACTTCTTTAGACAAAACAACATTAGGATTGTTAGTTTTATTAATTTTAAGTGATGTATTTAATCTGCTATTTGCAAATTTATTATCTCGAAGATGTAATTTACCCGCTTGGTATATTGATTCAAAACATACCTCGTAAGAGTCTTTTATTTTTAAAGTTGTATTATGAATGAAATTATTCTTAAACAATTTTCTTATTTCAGGATCAAGTGGAATTGGGGGCAGAAGTAAAAAAGAAAAACTATAATATTCTTTAGCAAAAGGATTACATCTCATTTGATCATTTGTAACCATAGATGGAAGCAACATTAAAGAGGGATCTTGATTCAATCTACTGTTAGTAAAGGAATTATTAATAGATTTTGTTAAATTTTTTGAAATAAACTCATTTGTTGCTTCTAAATCTATACTTGAAACACTTGTTGGAACGATTACCAAATCAAATTCTCTCATAAAGCTTGAATTCATGCCAGATGTCCAGGTTACATCAGCAATTATAATATTGCTAGAAGTGTCCATCTTTCTAATAACTGTTCTAGCACCAATATACCACCTTTGTGCAGAAAAATCTGATATGACTGCATTGTTTACAAACACATTTTTTGGATTTAAATGGTTCAACCAAACGCTGGATGAGGCATGAGGATCAAAATCAATTAAGGTGGTTCTTTGTTTTTTGATTTCACCAAACCATGCAGCTAAATTTGTAGAAAGTGTACTTTTTCCCACACCCCCTTTTTGACTTACAACAAGTATTTTCAACGTTTCCATATTAGAACGCAATTACACCAGTATGAGAAGTATCAACGTTACTTGCTTTGGAATCATTTGAAATTTTTTGGTTGGGGTAATTTTTATCATTAGCAATTTGAATATTATTTGAAGTGGAGGTTTCTTTTTCATATTTACGGTTTATTTTCATTGCACCGTCAATTTGAGCACCATAATGAACTTCAATGGAATTGTAGTAAAGGTTTCCTTTTATTTTGGCAGTATCTTCAATGATTGCATGTTTTGCATAAATATTTCCAGTCACGCTTCCCATAACAACTACATGACTTGAAGTGATATTTCCGTAAATGTTGGCATTTTGACCAATTATTAGAAACGTAATGGAATCAGAGTTTGAAGTTATGTTCCCGTTTACAGAGCCTTGAATTTCTAAGGTATCAACGAAATTTAGATCGCCTTTAATATCTATAGAATTATCAATGTAAGATTTAGATATATGACTTTGGTTTCTACTTAATTCATTAACATCCAATCTTTTATCCCCTAAAAAAACATTAATTATTTTTTTTGCAAATTACAATTAGATTGTATTACAAAATATGAATAATGTTAAAACTAAGATCTCAAAAAAAGCGGGATGGACTGCAATTGTCTAGATTTGTTAATTGTCTCTTTCTTGTAGAAAGCATCTAACTTTCTGGCAGTCATTTTGTAAACAAGAATGGAAGTGAATGCTCGGGGATTTTCGTTTTCCATGGCAGTTATAAGATGCTCACTAACGCCGCTTTTTTCAGCAACAGCTCTCCTGTCCATCTTCTGACGTAATCTTATTTTTTTTAGAGAACTACCACTGCAATTGTCAGTTTTCACATTTATACCCTATTTTAAAAAGCATGCGACACTCACGTTTATAATTATGCCTCAAATTACCAAATTTTTCAATTCAATGTTAGTGTTATACGTTTTGAAAGAGTTAAGTTAAATAATTAATTGAAAAATTAGATTAATTATTCAAAATTTTCTAAAGATTATTTTCTTTCTTTGGTTCATAGGATGCTTTAGTTTTAATTAATAGTAGTGATTTTAAAAGTGGATTACTACATGTTTGTATTAATAAAAGCAGTTCATAACCAGGAGTTTTAGATGTTAGATTCACGAGAAGAATCTCTTGAGGTTTCTTCATCAATAGCATTAATTGCAAGACAACTTGGTGCTGTTCTCACAAACGAACAGGTTGAAAATAGTTATAAGTCCGGAGAGTTGAAGCAAAGAAAGCTAATTCAAGATTATTTTGCTCGATATTCGATTTCAGTTTTTTTTAAAAAAATACGTAAATCTGATTTAATTTTCAAAAAATACATATTTCCTTGTGTAGCTCTTCAAAAAAACAGTAAAGCAACAATAATTCTATCTGCTAAGACAAAACCTGATTCTGGCAAAACTTTTTTCCAAACAATTGACGTTTTCTCATCTACATTAGGTCCAAAGGAAGTAGAGTTTTCTGAATTTTTAAAATCTTGGACCGGATCAGTCGTCTTGGTTGGAAAAAAATCAGATATTCCCTCAATGGATAGATCATTTGATTATGATTGGTTTTTACCAGAGATCATGCGATTCAAATGGCTTTTTGCAATGGCTTTCGTAATGTCGCTTATTATACATTCAATTGCTTTTGCTCCAATAATATTCATTCAGATTTCTTTGGATAAAGTTGTTGGTTATCAAGCCACTGCCACTCTTTATGTTTTGACTATTGGAGTATTCTGCGCACTTGTTTTCAGCGGAATAATGGGTTACTTAAGAGATTACATTGTGAGCATTTTTGGAGCGGCTATTGACGCAAGACTCTCTGGTGATATTTTTGACAAAATTTTAAGGCTTCCAATTCATCAGATTGAATCTGACAAGGATCTTAAAATTGAAAGTTCGACTCAAGCTATTTCCTCGATCAAGGTTTTCTTGACAAGGCATTTTTTAATTGCAGTTTTTGACATTGCTGGTTTATTGGTTTTCCTTCCAATTTTGTTCTTATATAGCACTTTGCTTGCGTTTGTTGTAATTGGATTTGCAGTAACTTTAGGTTTACTAAGTTTCTTATTCAGAAATCTCGAGAAAAAACGAAGTGTTAACGCCCATGAGGAGGATTTTTCCAAATTAAAAATTCTAAGAGAAACTGTTGCTGGGATTGATAATGTTAAAGCATTATCACAAGAACAAATCCAGAGAAGAAGTTGGAGAGAGGCAAGCTTTAAAAGTATAAATGCAGCGCTAGCAAAAGACCAAATATCTGCGATTTCAACAAATTTAAATAGTGTCATACAACAGTTAATGACAATTACTATTATTTTTGTTGGTATTCAATTAGTCTTCGCTGGAAGCTTATCTGCTGGTGCAATAATTGCAGTCAATATGGTCGCAGCAAGAGTTACTCGTCCAGTTGGAACTCTAATTACTTCATTAGGAGAAATTGACAATGCCAAGTTAGCAATAAGCAAGATTTCTGAAATTTGGAACTCAACACCAGAGAGAAAATCCATAGGCATATCTGTATTACTCAAAGGTGGATACAGTTTTAAAGATGTAGAACTAAGTCTTGGAGGAAATAAAATTTTAAAAGGTGTTAATTTTGATATAAAGGCAGGTAGCAATCTTGGTTTAGTCGGAACGGCTGCCGCTGGGAAAACAACACTTTTAAGAGTTCTTCAGGGGTTTATCCGACCAACAGTTGGAACAATATTAGTTGATGGAAGAGCACTCAATACTCTAGACCTAGAAAATTATCGCTCCCAAGTTTCAATGGTAAATTCCTCCCCCAAATTTTTTGCAGGTTCAATTGAAGATAATCTCAGAAGGGCTAGAAGGAATATTAGTGAGAGAGAATTAGATGATGCAGTTGTTTCATCTTGTTTAGAGGAGGTTTTGCCAAATATTGATGGGGGAATGTCTCATCAGCTAGACTCAATTGGTTCATCATTACCTAACTCTTATAAACAAATAATTGCAATTTCAAGGGCTATTGCTTCGAATCCAAAAATTTTGTTGTTTGATGAAGTATTTTCCCCACTTGATAAAAGTTTGCAGGCTAAACTTTTATCAAAGTTGAGAGAAATTGGTAAGAGCAAGACACTAATTCTCGTAACTCATGATTTGAGATTAACCAAGAATTTCGATGAAATTATTGTTATGGATAATGGAGCAGTTGTTGGACATTCTTCTCACTCCTCGTTACTTTCTAACAACGCTGTCTATCAAAAGTTATGGCAGCTTGATCAATTAGTTCAATCTACAGCCTAAAAGATGACTAAAAAAAGAAATTATTTATCTGGAGATTTTATATTTGAGGAGGGTGAAACCGGAGGTTACGCTTATGTAATTGATATTGGTGAAGTTGAGATTGTCAAATTGACGCCTAATGGATTAACGGTTTTGGCTGTTATAAAAAAAGGCACTTTATTTGGGGAAATGGCTGTTATAGAAGGTGGTCTTAGAAGTGCAGGAGCGCGAGCAAAAACTGACATTTCGGTAACAGAAATTGACAAAGATAATTTCTTAAAATATCTAAGTCAAAAGCCCAATGTTGCACTTAATCTTTTAAAAAAACTTTCTTTGAACCTACGAGAATCAAACAGAAGTCTTACAGATTTAATGAGAGAAAATTCCACGCGGTCGGAAATCACTGCCAATAAAGATAATAAAGTCGTTGACGAAAAAAATTCTCCTTTAGAAGAGTTTACCCAAGTAACAAGTGATCCTGAAGCTATTTACGATAAACCTGCATCAAAAGCTCACGTTTACTCTGGAATCACAATATTGACATTAATTTTCTCTTCATTAGTTTTCTCAATTTTAAGTTTTGTCGATACTACAGTATCCTCGCGTGGAAAATTTGTAACATCAGTATCTAACATTGAAGTTCAGGCAAGTAAGAGCAGTGTTATTACAAAGATTTTTACAAAGCAAGGAGATAGAGTTCAAAAGAATCAGATTTTAGCAACTCTCGACCCCTCTGATGTAGATTCAGATTTGAAAATTATTGGCGTAAAGTTAAATTCAATTCGACAGAGAATTAAACGATTATCTCTTGAAGAGTTGAATCTAAAAGGTGAAGAAATACCAATGCCTTTAAAAAATAAACTAAATGAATCAAATCAAGATATTTTATCTAAAAAAATCAAAGAGTATGATTCTCTCAGAAATTTAATCAGTGTCAATAAACAACAAGTTGAACTCAAAAGACAAGTGATGGAAGCACATAAGAAACTTTTTGAAAAAGGAGCTGTATCTCGTTTAGCTTTTATTCAAGCTAAGGATAGTTTATTAGCTGTTACTAAGGTTTTAACTCAATCTGAAACTACTTTATCCACAAAAAATGCAGCAATTGTTGAGCAACTAGAGAAAGAAAAAGAGTCTGAAGTTCAACTTCGTGAGGAACAACTAGCATTGGTTAAGGTTGAGGGAAAATTACTGATTCGATCTCCTGTTGATGCTATCGTTTTGGATGTTCCTATTCAATCAGAAGGTTCAATTGTTAAAGAGGGAGAGGTTGTAATTAAGCTTGTACCACGAGACGTACCGTTAGTGTTAGAGGTAGATGTTGATCCCAAGGATATAAGTGATTTAAAAATTGGGTCTGAAGTCTCAGTTAAGCTTGATGCATTACCATTTCAACAATTTGGTGATATCGAAGGTAAATTAGTTTTTCTTTCCGAGGATACTTTTTCAGAAACATTAACTGGTGAAAAAAAACCAATTTACCGAGCCAGAGTCGATTTAGACAGCATGTCAATACAAAAAATGAGAAAAAAGGCTGATTTAACCCCTGGCATGCTTGCAAAGGCTGATTTCAGGGTTGGAGAAAGAAGACTAATTACTTACTTTACTAATCCAATTACCAAAGGGCTAGATAGTGCTTTTAAAGAACCTAATTAATTTTTAAATAAAAAGACTTCCTTGACCTTCCTTGGAAAAATTTATTTTTCGATATTTAACATTGACTGAATATCAGTATTTTTAGGTATTTAATTACCACGCAAGGTAGTATAATTTTATGGTCTGTTTTGATTGAAGATTTTTCAAAAATTAAAATTATTTGTATTAATTATCATAAGAATTAGATTGTGAAACATAAATAAAAAATGTTTTCCTAAAAAAAAGTCTAAGAGGGAGGTATAAATATGATTGATGCGCAACCAATAATTGACGTTGCTGGTGAAGCTTTTAATGCAGCTTTGGAAGGACCTGGCAATCCAACACCTATGGATGCTTTTGAAGCTGGAGCTGAGGCAGCAACACAAATGATGACCGACATGGGAGCACCTCCAAGCATGTGTGAACAAGTCGTATCTAATGCAAAAGAAGATTACGAATCAAGTATAACTGAAGGAATGCCACCATCTGACGCATTTGAGGCAATTGATGTTGAGGGCATTACTCCTGACATGGGTGCCATTGCTAAAGCTGCTGAAGATGCATTTTCTGACGCAATCGATGGTGGTTCTAGTCCTGCCGACGCATTTGAGGCAGCTGCACAAGCGGCTGGTGCAGAATGTGAAGTGCAGGGAATACCGTCTGAAATGCATGAAGCTGCTACGACTGATATGAGAGCCGATTTCAACGAAGCCATTGAGAATGGTGCCGACCCAATGGAAGCTTTCGATGGCCTTCAGCCTCCAGGTATGGATGGAGGAATGGGTGCAGAATATGAAGCATATGGTGGCCCTGATCCAATGGGTGCTGAAGGAGAAGGGTATGCACCTCCTCCAGGTGAGGGTGCTCCAATGGGTGGTGGTCCAGATGGAGGAGATTATGCTAATTATGATGGGCCTCCTCCAGGAGCTGACCTAGAAGGTATGGAAAGTTTAGATGGTGCTTTAGGGGGAGGCGAAGACTATGCTCCTCCTCCTCCAGATGCTGCTGATGCAGCAATGGATGCTGCTATGACTGATAGTGCAAATCAAGACTATGCTCCACCACCACCTTCAGATTCCGGCGGTGGCGAAGATTTTACTGCACCTCTACCACCTCTAGATTCTGGCGGTGGTATGGAAGATTCTCCACCTCCTCCAGATGATCCTGGAACTATTGGTTAATAAATTTACTAGCATAATAAACGGGCATAAAGCCCGTTTATTCATTTAGATAAAAAATAATGACTGAAAAAAATTTAAAATTTTTTGTTTTAATTTTTTTGTTACTTTATTCTCTTTTTGTTCAAGCTAAGTTTGTTTGGATCAATTTTTCTCAGAATTCTGTGGCCGCTTTTTTTTATGATCCTGGTTCTTTAAAAAAAAAGAATCACCATAGAACAGTTTGGATTATGGCAAATTATAAAAACCCAACAAGATCTGGCGAACTTTCTGTGACTGTAAAACAAACTTTTGATTGTAAAAGAGCCAGATACAAAATATTGCGGCTTAATTCTTATCCTCAAAAGAATGGAAAAGGACCAGTTTTGACTAGTTATCCTACTCAAAAAAATTGGAAGATTATTATTGCTGGAACACCTGACTCAGATTTAATGAAAATTATGTGTACCAAATAAAGGTTATTTCTTATATTGTCTTGGGCTGTACGCTCTTGTCACTGCTGACAATCTTAATTTCAGATGTTTCGTGTATCTTTTTGTTACTCTTGACCTCCATAATTGGAATGATTTTCTTTTTAGATGCAATCTCATCAGAGTTATTATTTCACTTTCGTTTAATCCAAATTGTGAATTAATAGCTTCAAAAGGAGTCCGATCCTCCCAGGCCATTTCAATAATTCTTGAGATACATGAATTTGATAGATTATTATTTTTTTTCAAAATCTTTACAATTTAATTATTTAAATTAGCATTGATTTACTTTTCAATTTATGAAATAGTATATTTTTTTTATCAATGATTCTTAATTTTAGACTTGTTAATTTTTTAAAATGTTAGAATCTTCGTATCTTATTTGAAAATAGTTTGTATAATCTACCACTATTTAATAAAAGAAAAAAAATAATAATAAATTGGAGAAACAAAATGGTTGATGATTCCTCAGTCAAATTTGAACCTATGCTCATGATGGCATCTAGTCTTATTTATATGTCCTCGGTTGACGGAACTATTGCACAGCAAGAATGGGGACAATTAAAAACTGTAGTTGGAGGAAATGATCAACTTTTGGAAAAGGCTCTAGACTTTGTTAGGGAAACTTCTGTTGAGGATTTTCTAGAAATTGCTTCCAACTCTCTTAGTAAAGATCAAAAAGTTTGTATTTTACTTAACGTGTATGACTCTCTGCATTCTGATGAAGTAGCTGAGCCTGAGGAGTTGGAATTGTTTGATAGATTCCTATCTAAATTCTCAATTCCAAAAGAAGAGCTTCAACAATCCTTGGATGCAATTTTCGTAAAAAATAATTTAAGTGTTTTTGAGTGATAGTTAATTTATTACATAAAAGTTTGTTCTAAATCAAATTTATAGTCCGACTACAAATATTGAAAATTCAGTAATTTTTAATTATTACAAGAACCGAAATCGGAGGTTAACAAAGTGATAGCAGCTCTTTCCATTATTTTCATAATTTCTTATGCAGCAATTGCTTTAGAACATCCTCTAAAAGTGAACAAATCAGCTATTGCCCTTATTGGAGCTGGATTAATGTGGGTAACCTTTGCCATGTTGAGCGGGCTATCTGCTCATGATGTGGCTCATGACAAATTAGGGCATACACTTATTGAGGTAGGACAAATTGTATTTTTCCTTATGGGGGCAATGACAATTGTCGAATTAATTGATATTCATAATGGATTCGACATTATAACTGATCGAATTAAGACCACTAAATTATCAACTTTAATGTTTCAGTTGGGTTTAGCTACCTTTTTTCTTAGTGCTGTTTTGGATAATTTAGCTACAACTATTGTAATGTGTTCATTATTAAAAAAGATTTTGGGAAACAAACAAGATAGACTCTTGTTTGCTGGCTTAATTGTAATTACTGCAAATGCTGGTGGAGCATGGTCTCCAATAGGTGATGTAACAACAACAATGCTGTGGGTTGCTGATAAAATTTCTGCAGTAACAGTTATATATCAAGTATTCATTCCATCTGTTGTTGCAGCAATCATACCTCTTGTTTTTGTTTCAAACTCCCTCAAGGGAAAAACAGTGGTTGGCCCAAAAACAACAGTTGGATTGTCTAGACATGCAGCGACCTCTGAATCCGACAGAAATATTATTTTTTACACTGGAATTGGTGTACTAGTTTCAGTTCCAATTTTCAAAATGATTACTCATCTTCCTCCTTTTTTAGGAGTAATGTTTGGTTTGGGTTTTCTATGGTTGATAACCGATTTACTACACAAAAATAAAAGTTCAGAGGAGAAAGACAATCTATCACTCGCTCATGCACTTTCAAAAATTGACATGAGCTCAATAATATTTTTTATAGGAATATTGCTTGCAGTTGCTACCTTGGAACATAGTAAGATCCTACCTGACTTAGCAAAGTGGCTCAGTGAAACATTGGGAAGTGTTGAACTTATTATTGCTATTATTGGTTTGATGAGTTCTCTTGTTGACAATGTTCCTATGGTGGCAGCCTCAATAAAAATGTTCCCAATGGACGTTTATCCAAAAGACAGTTTTCTTTGGCAGTTTTTGGCCTTTTGTGCAGGTACTGGAGGATCAATACTAATAATTGGTTCAGCTGCAGGATTAGCAGCAATGGGAATTGAAAAAATAAATTTTATTTGGTATGTGAAAAAAATAAGCCTTCTTGCTTTTGTTGGTTATGCGTTTGGTGCTGGAGCATTACTGTCTGCATTGGCAATAGAATTAGTGGCTCCAACTGTTTTAGAATTAACTTCTGCAACTAATTCACAAGAGAGACTAGAAGGAGAACATCATTTTTTTTTACTTTTGCTAGGTGCTGTTGTTGGTGGTTTACTTTTTGTTTTACTAGATCAATTAATTAATCAAAAAGGAGGATATCTCAGAAAAACAGCTTATGTAATATCAAAAGCTGCTGTTGATAAAGAGAAATTCTTTGCAAAAGCAATGAAGGATGTAGCTGAAGTACCTTTGTTTTATAAATTAGACCCAGAGGACATGACTGCGATCATAGGGCATCTAAAACCTAGGTTTGTTCATAAATCTGAAATGGTTTATACAAGAGGTGATACACCTGAATCAATGTATGTAATAAGGAATGGTAGTTTGAAAGTGGAGAGTCCTGACCACCCTGATCTCATTCTAGAAAAAGGTGAAATTGTTGGTGAAATGTCGTTATTAAATGGTGTGAACAGAACAGCTGATTGCTCTGCAACGGAAGAAACCGAACTGCTTGTTTTATCTGCCGAAGATTTTCATATGCTTCGAGAAAAAATACCTCACTTTGATAAAGAACTCAGAGAGATGGCAGCGGAAAGATTTGAGGTAAACATATCTCATATAGACAAAGATGCTGGTGAAAGACAAAAGTGGGCTGATCTTGCTATGCAAGCAATTCATCACGGTTCTGTTGGAGATTTGCCCACTAGAGCAGATTTAGAAAAAGATTACAAATCCCACGGGAACGCAGCGTTTGCTATTTGGCTTG
>NHHF01000114.1 GCA_002171155.1 Betaproteobacteria bacterium TMED156 | reverse complement strand
CCAGAAAACCCGCATTGGGGAAATTGAGCACTACCTTTCATGAACAATACAATATTGTTTTTTTGTATAGTATCCTTAATAAATTCTTTTGCATCCATTTGTATCTCCAGAAGTGTTGTTAAATTGATAAAAAAATTTTCAATAGATCATAATAAAACTTTTACTACTCTATCTAAACCAGCAAGATCATTATAAGTGTAAAAATTGTCAAATCCTTTTTCAATTAATAAGTTAATTATTTGTCGCCTTTGCATGGCTCCATGCTCAAAAATCAATAATGAACCTTTTTTTGTTTTGCATTTTAACCCACTTAAAATTTCTTCATAATCTCTTAAACCATTTCTGGAGATTTTAGTTCCGTAAAAAGCTAATTTTGGTTCATAACTTATATCCGACTTAGAGAGGAAAGCTCTATGTTCACTCCCAACATATGGTGGATTAGCTATAATTAAATCAAATTTTTTCTTTGTCAGTCTTGGATTGTTAAACCAATTTCCTTGTGAAAAAGCCACTTTAGCATTTAACCAATTCGCATTGTTCCTTGCGACCGAGAGTGCTTTTGAGCAAATATCTGTGGCATGTGCATTGAATTTAATATTCAATTTTTCTATTTCTAAAACTATGCTGATAATCAATGCTCCAGAACCAGTTCCTAATTCTAGTATTTCTAAAGTTTTGTTGTTATTTCTGTCGCTGATTGACTTTATCTCATCAACAGAAATTTCAACCAACAACTCTGACTCGTTTCGGGGAATCAGAACATCGGAATTAACCCAAAATTTTCTAGAAAAAAATTCTGAAAAGCCTAATATATATGACAACGGCATATTTTTTTGCAATTTCTTAATCCAATTGGATAGCAAGGCATATTCTTGGAATGATAATTCTCCCTTTTCATCGTTATATAATAAGGAATTAGATCTCCCACAAATCTCATTTATCAAACTTGCCATGGTTGATCTTTTTATTTTCATCTCAATGTCCAGAAATCTAGCGAGATATATTTAATTGTCTATATCTGCTAAAAGATTTGCATGATGTTCTGCAACTAAATTATTACTAAACTCTTCCAAAAACCCATCCAATACTTGCTCAAGTTTGTAACTAGTAAGGTTTATTCTATGGTCAGTTACTCGTCCTTGTGGAAAATTATAGGTTCTGATCCTTTCGGAACGGTCGCCAGATCCAATAAGACTTTTTCTCTGTGAAGCAATTTTCTTCTGTTGAATTTGATTTTTACTATCTTGAACTCTAGCAATCAAAACTTTCATAGCTTGTTCTCTGTTTTTATGTTGACTCCTACCGTCCTGACATTCAGCAACTGTGCCAGTTGGCAGGTGAGTAATTCTGACAGCGGATTCAGTCTTATTAACATGCTGTCCACCTGCCCCAGATGATCTGAAAACATCTATCCTTAGCTCGTCAGGAGGTATAAGTGTTTGACTTGACACTTCTGCTTCAGGGAGAACGGCTACAGTGCAAGCGGATGTATGGATTCTTCCTTGTGTTTCTGTCGCAGGGATTCTTTGAACTCTGTGACCACCCGATTCAAATTTTAGTAAAGAATAAACATTATTTCCAGAAAGTCTGAGTATTATTTCCTTGAACCCACCCAGGTCAGAGTCGCTGCTAGAGAGGACCTCAGATTTCCATTCTTTTCTTTCAGCATAACGAGCGTACATTCGGTATAAATCTGAAGCAAAAAGTGCAGATTCATCACCCCCAGTACCGGCTCTAATTTCAAGAATTACATTTTTCTCATCATTTGGGTCCTTGGGCAAGAGAAGTGTCTGAAGATTTTCTTCAGTTGCCGAAAGATTTAATTTTAAAGAATCTATTTCGGCAATAGCCTCATGTCGTAGTTCAGGTTCATTCAACCAATCCTTAGCAACCAAAATATCCTCCCTGATTGTTGAAAATTTATCAAAAGTTTCAACGACTGGAAAAATTTCAGACCTTTCTTTTGACAGCTTAAGTAACTTCTCTCTATCGCTAGTTATTTCTGGGTCAGAGAGCTCTTTCTCTATTTCAGCCATCCTATTTTTTATTTTTTCAAGCCTATTTATCAGGCTTTTTTTCATAATCTTCCTTATACGATGGATTTAACCTATATATTTTTTTTACCCATTTTGCAACTTCTTCGTTCGATGACTCAGTTTCAGACTGCAGCAAATGGTATGCACCATGAAGATATTTTTGGGAAATTCCGCGAGCAAGACTTTTTAAAACATTTTCAATGGTGTCATTTTTTGTTAATTTCTTAAGTGCAGACGATACTTCATTTTCCTGTATAACTTCTGAGTGTTTTGCCAGTTGTTTAATTAGAGGGATTTGTTCCCTTCCAGCTTTCCATTTTTCGAAGGTTAGAACATTGGCTTCAATTATTTCCTCAGCTTTCGCGATGGCAGAGTGTCTATTTTCAAGATTTCTATGAACTAATTTGCCAATATCGTCAAGAGAGTATATGAAAACATTGTCAAGCATTTGGATTTCAGGTTCTATATCCCTTGGAATTGCAAGATCAATTAAAACAAATGGTCTATTTCTTCTTTTCTTTAAAGCACTTTGCACCATGCCTAGCCCAACTATGGGCAAAGTACTTGCTGTACAACTAATAATCACATCAAACTGATGAAGAATAGAATGAAGTTTACCTAAAGAAACAGTCGATCCTCCGTAACTTTTAGCGAGTGGTCGACTGTTTTCAATATTTCTGTTAGCAATTACAATTTCAATCGGATTCTGTTCAATGTAGTGAGGAAGGCATAGTTGAATCATATCTCCAGCACCAATAAACAGTATTTTAGTTTCGCTTAAATTTCCAAAGATTTGTTGTGCAATTTTGACAGAAGCTGCCGCAATTGATACTGACTGAGATCCTATCTCGGTATTTGAGCGAACATCTTTTGCAACAAAAAAAGCCCTTTGAAAAAGATGATGAAGATTTGTGCCTAAATTTCCTGAAGCATGAGCTTGACGAGCAGCTAATTTAACCTGTCCAAGTATCTGAGGTTCACCAAGAACCATTGAATCCAAACCTGAGGCAACTCGAAATATATGTCTAACAGTTTCGTTATTTCGATGTAGATAAAGATGTTTCTTTAGATCGCTTAACTCATATTTGGCATAATCTGATAACCAAGATTCTGCTTTAGGAATTATCATATCTGCCTTATTTCCAGCAAGATAAAGTTCAGTTCTATTGCAAGTTGATAACAAAGCCTGTTCAGGAGCCAAAGGGTCTAAGGTCTTTCTGGCATCAGCAAGTGCTCTTGCTAACACTTCACCAGGGAAAGCAAGTTTTTCACGTAATGAAATTGATGCTGATTGATGATTCAATCCAATTGCAAGTAGTTCCGTCCCCATTAATTTTTTTCTTTTTATTTATAAAAATTTTGAAATAAATAAATTCCACAACCCTTATGTCAAATAACATACAACTTCCTAATTTGGTAATAAATCAACTATTTCAAAAAAAGGTTGTATGCAGTATTAGTAGTCTCATTAGTATAATTATATCCCAACGATTTGAGAAAAAGATTCAAGCTCTTAATCTCTCCAGGTGGAACTTGTAAACCAACGAGTATCCTTCCAGTATCAGAACCATGATTGCGATAATGAAATAAAGAAATATTCCAGCTGTTGTTCATAGAAGACAGAAACTTTATTAATGCTCCAGGTCTCTCAGGAAATTCAAAACGGTATAACCTTTCATTGACGGCAAGACTTGACCTACCACCTACCATGTGTCTAATATGAAGCTTTGAAACTTCGTCATGAGTTAGATCAGTAACTAAAAAACCCTCTTTTCTGAGAGTACCCATAACTGCTTTACCTTCAACTTTATTCTTTACTTGCACGCCTACAAAAACATTTGCAGAGGATTCATTTGAAATCCTGTAGTTGAATTCAGTTAAATTTTTATTTTTTATGAGACCACAAAATTTTAAAAAACTTCCTCTTGCCTCAGGTAAGGTAACCGACAAAAGTGTTTCTTTTTCTTCTCCTAATTCAGACCTTTCAGAAATAAAACGAAGTCTATCGAAATTTAAATTGGCACCACACGTAATTGCAATTAGATTTTTTGGGATGTTTTTCTTTTGCGATGTCCACTTTTTTAAACCAGCTAAAGCAAGTGCACCAGCAGGTTCTTGAATACATCTTGTATCTTCGAAAATATCTTTTATGGCTGCACAAACCTCATCAGTGTTTACCAATATCATCTCATCTATAACTATTTGAGATAGTTTAAAGGTTTTTTCTCCAACCTGTTTGACAGCAGTTCCATCCGAAAAAAGGCCAACATGATTTAATTTAATTCTTTTTTGGACTTTTAATGACCTATACATTGCATCAGAATCCTCAGTTTGAACCCCCACAATTTTGATTGATGGCCTGACAGCTTTTATATATGCTCCGACACCGGAAACCAAACCACCACCACCAACAGCAACAAAAATAGCATCAATCGGGCAAGCACTTTGTCTTAAAATCTCCATGCCGATGGTTCCTTGTCCTGCAATTACATAATCATCGTCAAATGGATGAATAAAAACCAAATTTTCATTCTCTCCAATTTTATTAGCGTATTCAAACGCCTCAGAATATGAGTCACCTTTGGTAATAATTTTTGAACCAAGTTTTTTAACCGCTTCAATTTTGACTCTTGGAGTTGTATTGGGCATTACGATTGTTGACTTTACATTTAGCCTGCTGGCAGCAAGACTGACTCCCTGTGCGTGATTTCCAGCCGATGCAGCTATGATTCCCTTTTTGAGCTCTTTAAAAGGCAAATGTACAATTTTGTTGTAAGCTCCTCTTATTTTGAAAGAAAAAGTAGGTTGAGTATCTTCCCGTTTCAGGTAGATGTTCTTGTTCAATCTTTGACTTAGATTTGTTGCAAAATCAAGAGGCGTTTCTTTTGCAACATCATATACACGCGAATTTAGAATTTTTTTTAAATAAAAGTTTAAAATCTCATTGGATGATATTTTTTTCATATGTTTCGCTTATTTCTTTAACTCGTTCCTTTGGAAAGATAATATAAAATTTACTCCCAAATCCCACCTTACTTTCAATTTCCAGTTTAGCTTCATGTTTCAAAGCGATGTTTTTTACAATTGACAGACCCAACCCGGTACCACCGCTTTTTTGTGTACGTGATTTGTCCACCCTATAGAAACGATCGGAAACAAAAGGTAAATGGTGAGCCTCAATACCCACTCCGTTATCTTCAACTATAAAAATACCTTTTTTTTGATCATTAACGTACCAAGATACTTTTATTTGACCTCCAGGTTCAGTGTAATTAATGGCGTTGTAAACAAGATTAAAAAATGCACTAAAAATTGAATCTTCAACACCAAGAATATTGAAAGAACTTTCAATATTAAAAATCAAATTATGTTTCTTTCTACTTACAGAAGAAGCATTATTTTCCATTCTAGCAAAAACATCCGTGATAGAAATTTCATTAAATTTTGCAGAGGACTCTTCGCCATCAAGTTTAGACAAAATTAATAAGTCATCAACAAGTCTTTTCATTCTCTGAGTTTGATGATACATCTCATTGAGCATCTGCTGTTTTTTATTATTTTCCAATGGTAACTCTATCATTGTTTCGATATAACCTTTTAAGATAGTCAATGGAGTTTTTAATTCATGTGAAACATTAGCAACAAAATCTTTTTTCGAAGTTTCTAATCTCTTTAATTTGGTGATATCTTTGCAAATGATGAGTCTTTCTTTTTCATCATAGGGAAGAATTCGGAGTTCAAGCACTCTATCTTCTATTGGCAAGTTTTCTAATATAATTGATTTTGACCAATCTTTATTTTTTAGATATTTTGCAAAACTATAATTTCTTATAATGTTGACTATATTTTTTCCACAGTCAGCCTCAGACTTTATATTCAGATATCTTTCTGCTATTGGAGTTGCAACAACAATTCGCTGTTCATTATCTATAATTACTACACCATCTGTCATTGCTTCAGTCGCTCGCTTGAATGCTGCAAGTTTATTATTCAACAATGATTGTTGAGTGGAAGTTGACCTAGTTGCTCGAACAATCAACGACAAAATTTCCCCATAAATATCATTGATAGGGTAGGTGTGAATGTTTATATTTTCGATTGTTTTTGTATTTTTTATCCAACTTGTAATTTTTTGCATTTGAATAAAATGGTATGAAATCCACAATATTAGTATTCCGATTGAAAGAATATATCCAAGATTAGGTGATGAGACTAAACCCAAAATCACACCCGATAGTAAAATTGCAACTATCTTTACTAAAATCCTAAGCCAAAAAGAAAAAAACCAAATAGTTGGTTTTTTGAGATCGGCTTTTGAAGTAGTATGAATGTCAGACTTCTTTTTAGAAGTTTGGGTTTTAAATACCTTTTGAAGGGTTTTCTGTGAATCTGTACCCACTGCCTCTTACAGTTTCAATATGTTCGTTGTGAAAAGTTGGAGTTAACGCTTTACGAAGTCTTCTTATGTGAACATCAACAGTTCTTTCCNCAACAAATACATGATCTCCCCATACATGGTCAAGAAGTTGCCTTCTACTATGAACTCTTTCGGGGTGACTCATAAAAAAATGTAGTAATCTAAATTCGGTAGGACCAAGAGTTAAATTATGCTCATCAGCTTTGACATGATGTGAAGTGGGGTTAAGAACAATCCCAGCGCATGATACGGAATCATCTGTTAAATGAGGGGTTCTTCTTCGAAGTATCGCTCTAATTCGTGCAATGAGCTCTTTTGGTGAAAAAGGCTTGGTAATGAAGTCATCAGCTCCACTATTGAGCCCAACAATTTTATCATCCTCACTAGACCTAGCAGTAAGCATTAATATTGGAATTTTTTTTGTTCTATCGTTGGAGCGTAAATTTTTCAAAAATTGTATACCATCAGTGCCAGGTAACATCCAGTCAAGAATAAGAAAATCGGGAAGTTCAGCTCTTATTAAGGCCTCGGCTTGTGAGGCGTCAAATGCTCTTAAAGTTTTGTGACCAGCAAAGTTTAGGTTGACAGCAATCAATTCAGATATTGCTGGTTCATCTTCGACAATTAAAAATGTAGACTTCATAATAGTTTCCATATTAAANATTAAATATTATAAAATTATTACAATGGTAAATGAAAATGAAGTTCCAGTTAAATTAGTTTTAAACGAAAAAAAATGTCTATTAGAACTATATTATTCAACTGGAACACTAACTAGTCTTTCTTATGAATTTTTAAGAGTTCATTCGCCCTCCGCAGAAGTAGTTGGGCATGGGCCCGGGCAAGCAACACTTCAAACTGGCAAAAAAAACATCAAAATAATTTATTTAAATCCGGTAGGTAATTATGCTCTTAGACCTGAGTTTTCGGATGGTCATAGCACAGGAATATATTCATGGAAATATCTAAAATGGTTAATAGACAATAAAGAAGGATTATGGGATAAATACTTAAAAAAAATTGAAAGCGAAGGTGCGTCTAGGATATGATTTTAATAGAATGGGATTTATTTTGAGTTCAAATGATAATGATAAAACAGTAGATTTTGGTTTTAAAAATGTACCAACCACAGAAAAAGAGAAACTAGTTAACGAAGTTTTCAACGATGTAGCTGAAAATTACGATTTGATGAATGATCTTTTATCATTTGGTCTTCATCGAATTTGGAAAAGTCGAGCAGTAAACTATATGAATTTATCCCAGGGTGATATTGTTCTTGATGTAGCTTCAGGCACGGGTGATATGGCTGAACTAATTAAACGCAAAATTGGAACTAAAGGTACTGTTTTTATATCAGATATAAACACTAAGATGTTAAATCTTGGCCGAGACAAACTTTTAGACAAAGGTGTTAACACTGTAGCTATCAATTGTGATTCCGAGCATTTGCCGTTCAATAGTTCTTCTTTTGATAGAGTTTCAATTGCTTTTGGGTTAAGAAATATGACTAATAAAGAAGTTGCATTGAAAGAAATAAATCGAGTATTGAAGCCCAACGGAAAGCTGGTTGTTTTGGAGTTTTCGCAAATACATAAGTCACTCTCGCCAATATATGACTGGTATTCATTTAAAATTTTGCCGAGATTGGGCAAAAGTATTGCTGGTACAAAACTGGCATACGAGTATTTAGCAGAATCAATCAGAAAATATCCATCACCTGATGAAATATCAAATTTAATGTTGAGATCTGGTTTTTTGACAGCGAGATTTCAAATTATGTCATTTGGGGTAGTGTCAATCCATCAGGCTTTTGCTGGAAAATCAATTATAGGGGGAAAAAATGAGTAATTCACAACTCAAATTCATCAATATTTTTCTTAGTTTCATTCTGTTCAGTGTCTCTTTGTTTTTAGTTACTGAATCTGCAGAGGCAAGAAGAATGGGTTTTGGAAGATCCATTGGTAAATCCCCACCAATAAAGCGTCAAGTTACTCCTCCTCCTTCCCAGGCAACAAAAAAACCTGCTACAACGCCTACTAATTCCTCTAATGTTACTAATAATCAATCAAGAGGAGGATTTATGGCACCTCTTGCTGGTCTAGCTGCAGGCTTTGGTCTTGCAGCTCTTGCTTCGTACATGGGAGTTGGTGAAGAGCTTATGGGATTATTATTGATTATTTTGGCTTTTATGGCTGGTTTTTTTGTTTTTCGATATTTTCAAAAAATTTCTCGAAACAAGACTGTATTCGAAACAGTCCCTGAGAGTTTTAACAAGTCAAATTTAAGTTCCGAAACTGATAACGAAATAAATAAAAAAAAAACAACTTTAATTCCCCTTAAAGACAGCAAAATTTGTGATCCTACTAGTT
This sequence comes from Betaproteobacteria bacterium TMED156, assembly GCA_002171155.1. The sequence continues at coordinate 5,210 of NHHF01000114.1, read as the reverse complement.
TAAATATTACTCAAGAAGAAAAAAACACTTTTTTGGAAAACTCAAAAAAACAATTTATTGAATTACAGAATATTTGGGACTCTGGAGACATAGAAAAACTAAAATCTTTTTGTACAGATGAGATGGCACAAATCCTTCGTAATCAAATCTCCGAAATTAAAAATACAGTTAATATCACTTCTATAACTGAATTAAACGCGTCATGGGAGGGTGATAATTTCTCGGTTATTCAAAATGAAAAGATGTTTGAGGAGATTTACATTAATTTTTACGGAATGGTGAGAGAGAGTAAAGATGATGTGGCAAAAGAATTCTCAGAAATTTGGACATTGCAGAGGGTCAAATCATCTGATCAAGGTTGGTTACTTGCGGGAATCTCACAACCCGATTGATGAGCATTGATAATGAACCTTCTTCCAAATTATTTTCGTGATTTTTTAAATTTAAAAATAGAGCAAGATAGACATCTTTGGGATACGCTCAAAAGATTTAAAGAATCCTCAATTCAGATCAAATTTATAGACGAACCTCTTAAAGGCACTTTTTTTTCTTGTAAAATTGATGCAGATGGTTTGATAGGAGCGACTCAATTAAGGATTTCCAAAATCACCAACAAGAAAAATTCAGAAATTACTGGGGAAGAAGCAGATATAGTAATTTATTTGGATAACAAATACCTTTTTAAAATAAGTTCTGAATTTGTGGGATGGAGTTTGGACTATGAAAACAAAGATTTACCCGATTCAAGTTTTTTTTCCAGTGGATTAAAGATTAACGGGGATGCCAGTGCTCTCCAACAACTTGAACCTCTTTTAAAATTGATAATACAAAGTTCTTCACCCTATATATCTTTTATAAAAAACCCTCCGTTAAGCACGTTAATACAAAATTTTGTTGAAAACGTTTTACGTAATGACAAAATTATACTTCTTGATAAAGATTTTAGAAATTTTACAAAAGGCGTAAGAAACTTAAGAAGCAACATAGACAGAACTGAAAAAAAATTCGAGATCCTGCAACAAAAAAATATTACTTAGATTTAATTACAGTAGACAATTTAAAAAGAACAAATGATGCAAGAAAGCATTTGACTATGTCACCTGGAACGAATGCTAAGCTTAAATAAAAAGCTTGTTTGAACTTTAGGTCTGTAATTATTGTGAGGCCAAAAATTCCAAAAAAATGGATAACTAAAATACCACCAATGAAACTTGAAAAAAAACATGCCCAATAGATACTAAATTTTTTTACTAAAAATTCCATGATTAAAGATATTATTCCAACCCCGACCAGCCAGCCAAATAAGTAGCCGGCAGATGGAGAAAAAAAAACTGAAAGTCCTCCTCTGCCTCCAGACAATAATGGCGCTCCAATAACTACTAAAGATAAAAAAATTGCTACTGTAGAAATTGCATTTTTAAAACCCAGCATCGCTCCTGCCAACATAACACCAAGAGTTTGTGCGGTGATTGGAACACCTGGTAAAAAAGGTAAGTCAATTTTTGGAATTAAACCTAAAACACTGATAACTGCAACATGACTTGCAATTTGTATTTGACTAAGTATATTTTTCAAATTAATGTTCTCTTGACTATAAATTAAGCCTAATATTTCGACAGACTATTAGCTAAAAGTTTTTTTCCGAGTTCTACTCCGGGTTGGTCGAATGGATTTATATCCCATATACAAGCCAAAGAGAAAATTCTGTGCTCATGCATTGATAATAATGATCCAAGAATTTTAGGACTTAAACTATCAAGCCAGAAAATTGTGCTCGGTCGATTTCCTTCGAAGTTTTTTTCTTTATCACCAACACATAGAGAGTCAGCCTGTGATTTGAGATTTAAATTAACAAAGTTTTGATTTTTACTTTGTATTTTCGTTGGGAATGAATCGTTTTTAACTCCATAAAAATCAACAGGAATTATCTGTTTTCCTTGATGAAATAATTGAAAATATGCGTGTTGCCCTTCAATACCTGGCCCGCCCCATACAGATTGCCCAGTTTCAATAGAACAATTCTTTCCATTCAAGTGTACATTTTTACCCAAAGATTCCATGTCAAGTTGTTGGATATAAGGCACAAAAAGATCCAGTTTTGATGAGTATGTTGATATTGCGTAAGAGGGAAAACCTAAAAAATTTCTGTTCCATACTGACAAAAGAGCAGTAATAACAGGAAGGTTATTTTTTAATTCTGAATTTAAAAAGTGATTGTCCATTTCTCTTGCCCCTTCCAGAAACTGTTCAAATTTCTTTTTGCCTACGGTCAACGCAATTGGTAACCCAATAGCTGACCATACTGAAAATCTTCCACCCACCCATTCCCAAATATGAAAGGAATGTTCATCGAGAAAATCAATAGTGAAGGACTGATTAACATTGGAAGTAACTACGGCAAAATGCTTATTTAGGTGAAATTTTGGACAGCCACATTCTGTTAGCCAACTGGATCCTCGATCTTTCAAAATCATTATTTCAGGTGTTTTGAGTGATTTGCTTAAAATTAAAAACAAAGTTTCTTTAGCTTTTAGTTTCATTAAAATTAAATTAAGCTTATGACAGTCAGGGTTAGATACAAAAAAAATATTTAAATTATCATCACTATTTTTCTCATCACTAAGCACATCAACAGCTAATCTAGAGCCGAGAATAGATCCTCCAAGACCAAAAACTATCACATTTTTTATAGGAGTTTTGTCCCATCCCAACACTTTATCTTCTCTGAGTTGTTCAGAAAAATGAAGAAACCTTTCCATTTCGTTACCAACTAAATGATTTATTTCTTTTTTCCAAAGGTAGTCTGAATCAACTTTTGCCCTAAGTGCCATATGTAGAGGACTAATTTTATTACTAGAAAAGTTCAAATTTCCTTTGAAAAAGTTCAGTTTCTTCTCAATTAGATTTGATTCTTCAGCGAGTTCTATTAGTTTGTTTAGGATATGTTGGTTTAAATTTTGTCTAGAAAAATCTATTTCTATGCCACATTTTTTATACTTGGAAATACCCATTAGATTTTTTGAATTGTCTATCAACGGCTTAAAGTTTTTAGATTCAACAATCAAATTTTTCCATGATTTCATTTCATTTGGGTATTTGTATGTAGTCGTCAACTTAAAAATTTCCTTCTTTTGTAATAATTGATTTTTTGAAATAGAGTCTTATAGAGTTATAAAGGTTAAAATTAAATATCAAATCAATATATTAAAACCGAAATATGAAAAAAATTATTCTTTCTGCAAAAATCCACAGGGCTGTCATCACAGACAACGATCTTCATTACGAGGGTTCCTGTGCAATAGATGGTACTCTTCTTGAAGCTGCTGGCATGTCTACGTTCGAAAAAATAGAGGTATACAATATAAATACCGGAGAAAGATTTGAGACATATATCATAGAAGCCCCTAATAATTCAGGAATAGTTGCTTTAAACGGAGCGGCTGCAAGAAAAGCAGTAAAAGGAGATTTAGTCATAATTTGTAGCTACGCAATGATGGATAGTAGTGAGATTGCTGGTCATGAGCCAAAGATTGTTTTAGTAGACGAAAAAAATTGTATTTTGAAATAAATTGGATCACTTCAAGACATAAAATACCACTAAATTATACATATTCCTTAGGCTAAAAAACTACTGTGAGTTCAAAAAATGCAACAATTCTCTTGGATGATTTTCTTAGCAATAGTGCTTCACCAACAAGCAGAGTGTACGAAAATCCTGAACAAAAAATTGTTGCTTATTCTACTTCAGAGGTTACTAAAGCTATCGGTGAAATAGAGAATTCGCTCAAAAGCGGTTTTTATGTCATTGTAATTTTTTCATATGAATTAGGTAAGTTCTTTAATGGACTCAAAATTAACCAAACCAAGGCTCCTTTATTAGTTGCATGGTCATTTAGAGATGTAAAAAAATTTTCTAAACCTTGTGTAGATAATTGGCTTAACGACCAAAAAAAACAAGAATGTAAAGATAGTATGTTTACTCATCAGAGTTCAGGAATATGCAATATTAAGCTTAATTCTTCTGAGGGGGAGTATGCTAATAAAATTAAAGAAATTCAAAAGAAAATAACATCCGGAGAAACTTATCAAGTAAATTACACCTTCAACATTTCTGCTGATTTTTATGGTTCATCTTTGGATCTGTATATGCGATTAAGAGAGAGACAGCCAAGTAGATTCGGAGCTTTCATAAAGGATGAAAATAAAACTATTTTATCCTTTTCTCCGGAGTGGTTTGTTGACCTAGACGGTAAAGTATTGAGAGCTAAACCAATGAAAGGAACTTTACCTATTTCAGGCAGCAACCCGAGTGATCTTAGCCAGGACAAAAAAAACAGAGCTGAGAACCTCATGATCGTAGATTTATTGAGAAATGATCTTGGTCGCGTAAGTCAAACTGGTACTGTTAAAGTACCAAAGCTATTTGAGGTGGAAAGAGTCGGTGAGATATTTCAAATGACATCAACTATTGAGTCTCTCATAGGCGATGAAGTATCTTTGTGTGATTTTTTAAAAGCTACATTTCCGTGTGGGTCAATAACTGGTGCGCCAAAACAAAGAACGATGCAAATTATTGATGAATTAGAAAATGATGATAGAGGTTTGTATTGTGGGTCAATAGGATGGTTTGACCCACCAACATTACCAAGACGTAATTATGGTAATTTTATGATGAGTGTATGTATACGTACCGCTACAATTTTAAACAATCAACTTACATTTGGAGTAGGCTCTGGAATAACCATTGACTCAAAAGACAGAGATGAATGGAAAGAGTGTCTTCTAAAAGCTTCATTTTTGATAAGACTACCTAGCGGGGTTGGATTATTTGAAACAATTAAAATTGAGAAAAATAAACCACGTTTTTTTAAGCTCCACATTAATAGGTTGTCCAGATCTGCTGAAAGTTTTGGTATTTCTTGCGACAGGGATGAACTTGAAGAATTGGTTGAAAAAAAAATTAAAAATGAATGTAAAATTAAGGAGTTTTCATACAAGTTAAAAATTGTCTTATCACCCAATGGACTTTTTACACTTACAATCCGAAAATTGTCTAAAATTATAGATTACCCTCAAATTTTTTGGGCAGCTCATCTTTTAGGAAATGAATTTGGAACCATAAATAGTAAAGACCCTCTTTTTTTTCATAAAACAACCGAAAGGAAGATTTATGATTTGGTTTGGAGGAAGGCAGAGAAGTTAGGTGGTTT
>NHHF01000113.1 GCA_002171155.1 Betaproteobacteria bacterium TMED156 | reverse complement strand
ACCATGGCTTGGTCTCTCTGCATTTATTACTTTATCACTTCAACTAAGTTTACTGGTTTTTATTGGTGAAGCTGTTAGAGATGCATTTGACCCAAGAAAGGTAATTTGATATGAAATCTTTACTTGAGATTAAAAATCTTAGTATTACCTTCGAGTTTAATGATCAAATAGTTAATGCCGTAAAAGATAGTAGTTTTAAAATTAAAAAAGGTGAATGTCTTGCTATTGTAGGCGAAAGTGGTTCTGGAAAATCAGTTACAGCTTTAGCAATAATGAGATTAATAAGGTCAAACTCGCAACTTAAAATTACAGGGAGTGCGATATATGAAAAAAAAAATCTCTTAAATTCAGATGAGTTAAATTTACAAAATATAAGAGGAAAAAAAATTTCAATGATTTTTCAAGAACCTATGACATCGCTAAATCCTCTTCACAATATTGAAAAACAAATTACTGAGTGTCTTGCATTAAACCAAAAATCAAAAAAATCAAAATGTATACAATTACTTAAAGAAGTTGGTATAGAAAACCCTGAACAAAGATTGTATCACTTTCCACATCAGTTATCAGGGGGACAAAGACAAAGAGTTATGATTGCAATGGCGATAGCTAACAATCCTGACTTGCTAATTGCTGATGAACCAACAACTGCCCTTGATGTTACAATTCAAAAACAAATATTAGACCTCTTAGATAAATTAAGAAAAAAATATAAAATGTCTCTTTTGCTAATCACTCATGATCTTGGAATTGTCAAAAAGATTGCTCATAGAGTATGTGTAATGGAAAAAGGTAAGATTGTTGAACAAAATACAACGTCTGAAATCTTTAGCAAGCCAAAACATATTTACACCAAGAAGCTTATTAACTCAAAACCTAGAGAAAAAAAAAATAAAAAAAAAAATAATGAAATCATCCTATCTGTAAAAAATCTCAGTGTTTATTATAAAAACACAAATAGTTTTTTCTTTAAAAATAAAAACGATGCTTTTCAAGCTGTAAAAAATCTTAACTTTGAGATCGCTAAAGGAGAAACTCTTGGAATTGTTGGTGAAAGTGGTTCTGGAAAAAGTTCTATTGCACAAGCCTTAATTAAACTTATTGATTCTGAGGGAAATTTCTTTTTTAAAAATAAAAATATTTCAAATCTTAATGAAAAAAACTTTAGATCTTATCGAAAAAATATTCAGATAATTTTTCAGGACCCCTTTGCTTCACTGAGTCCTCGTCTCACTGTCCAGGATATTGTAAGTGAGGGGCTCGAAGTACATAATAAAGAAAAATCAAAAAAAGAAATGGAAAGTTTAACAAAAAAAATAATCCAAGATGTTGGTCTTGATTCTTCAATGCTTTCTAGATACCCCCATGAGTTTTCGGGTGGACAACGTCAAAGAATTGCAATAGCCCGTGCTCTTATTTTAAATCCAGATCTTATAATTCTCGACGAGCCAACTAGTGCACTTGATATGACCGTGCAATCACAGATAGTTGATTTACTTCTAAATCTGCAGGAAACAAAACAGCTAACTTACATATTCATTAGTCATGATTTAAAAATAGTTAAGGCCTTATCAGATAAAATAATGGTGATGAAGTCGGGTAAAATTATTGAGTTTGAAGAAAAAAATAAGATTTTTTTAAAACCTAAAAGTGAATACACAAAACAGTTGCTTGGTTCAGCTTACTTTTAAATTCTTTTAATAAGTTCCAGAAGTGCTCTTATACCCATTGCCTCTCCGCCCTCATAGGAACAAAATTTATTAGCTTTAGTCCATGCCATTAGGTCTATGTGTATCCACGGAATATCTTTTACAAATTTTTGTAAAAATAATGCAGCTGTAATTGCTCCACCAAACATACTATTTCCTATATTTTTGAAATCAGCATGTGCAGAGTTTAATTGACCTGAATAATTTTCCCATAACGGTAACTGCCATAGTGGGTCACCAGTTTTTTGAGATAGATCAATCAATTTCATAGCCAAATCTTCATCGTTACAAAAAAAGCTTGGGACATCTATGCCCATTGCCACTCGAGATGCTCCGGTTAGTGTTGCCATATCAATTATAAGATCAGCATTTTTTTCACATGCATAGGTTATTGCATCAGCTAGAATTAATCTTCCTTCGGCATCTGTATCACCTATTTCAACAAAACTACCATTTCTACTTTTAATAATGTCTGACGGTCTTATTGATTTTTTTGAAACAGAGTTCTCAACCAAACACAACAACAGTCTCAAGTCTACATCAAGATTAAAATCACTTATTAACTTTGCTAGACCAATACAATTTGCAGCCCCACCCATATCTTTTTTCATCAATGACATTCCTGAGCCAGTTTTTATATTTAGCCCTCCGGTATCGAAGGAAACACCTTTTCCAATTAAAAATACTTTTTTCTTTGATTTTTTTTTATTGAATTTAAATTCACAAAAAATTGGTTTTTTTGAGTCGTCAGCCCCCTGACCCACAGCTGATATTAAGGGGAAGTTTTTTTCGAGTTTCTTTCCAACCACAAAATTGGTAAGAGTAAATTTTTTTAAAAATTTTTTTGCTGCATTAAAGATTTCGTTCGGACCTAAAATATTTGCAGGTGTATTAATTAAATCTCTTATAAAAAAATAGGATTCGGTTAATAGACTGATTTCGTCGTTAGATTCATGAGAAATTTTTGGAATTTTTTTTTGGAATTTTTTAGACTGAAATTTGTTGAAATTGTAATTAGCTAGGTTCCATCCTAAAATAAAGTTTTTTACATCAGTTTGTTCGCATCCAAAGTAATCAATAAAGAAATCACCAGATTTACAGTATTTGCTTAAAGCTTGACCAATTAAGAAAAGTTTATAGTTTTTTTGAAGAGTATTAAGTTTTGAAATTTTTTCTAAATTTAGGAGAATTTTATCATCATCTTTTGAAACAGAGTATGATGTGAAATCTTCTAAAGGTATTTTTTTAAAATCCTGAGGAATTTGTTTTTTAAGAAAAAAAATATATATAGGTGTTTTTCTTAAATGTATTCTCTTACTTGTCATTGCCTTCTAAGAAATATATAATTGTTTTTCTTTAAAGCAATAAAAAAGGGGATTTATGAATCTATTTTCTAAACTAACGCTATCATTTTTAACCATATTATTAACTTCGCTCTTGCCTCAAATAACCATGGCAGCAGAAGGTTCGAGTGGCCCAACAAGTCTTGATATGATTACAAGTCCTGCTGCTATTTTTTGTATTATCTTATTTATCGTTGCATACGCATTCGTCATGGCAGAAGAATTCACGCATTTTAGGAAATCTAAACCAGTGATTCTTGCTGCTACTCTAATTTGGGTAATAATTGCTTATGTTGCCTCACAAGATCCCAACATTGGTGCTAAATGGGCAGAAACTCAGTTCAGACATGTTGTATTAGAATTTGCAGAACTTTTCTTCTTTTTATTTGTTGCAATGGCTTATGTCAATGCATTAACAGAAAGACGAATGTTTGATGCGTTGTGTGCATGGTTATCAAATAATAACTTTAGCTATAAAAAAATATTTTTGATTTCTGGAGTTATAGCTTTTTTTCTTTCCCCTATTGCTGACAATTTAACTACAGCCTTAATACTTGGAACCGTCGTTATGGTTGCAGGTCGAGGAAATAAAGCTTTTGTAGTTCCTGGTCTAATTAATATTGTTGTAGCTGCCAACGCTGGAGGAGCCTTTTCTCCTTTTGGTGATATAACCACATTAATGGTATGGCAACGAGGGTTTGTTTCCTTTTTTGACTTTTTCAATATTTTTGTACCATCGGTCGTAAATTACGTTGTTCCTGCAGCAATTATGTACTTTGCGATTCCTAACGAAGTTCCAAAAGGAGACGGAAAAAAGGTAACTATCCTTCCCGGAGGTAAAGTAATTGCTGCACTTGGAATTTTAACAATTACTTTAACAGTTACTGGGCATAACGTTCTTCATATGCCTCCTATTCTAGGGATGATGTTTGGTCTAGGAATGCTCGGAACTTACGGCTACTTTCTTAAAACTAGATATCCTGAAAAAAATAAATTTGATATTTTTGTCATAACCGGAAGAGCTGAATGGGATACACTTCTATTTTTCTATGGAATATTAGTCGCTGTTGGTGGGCTTGCTTCTTTAGGTTATTTAAAACTTATCTCTGATGATATGTATGTTACATTGGGTGCAACTTATGCTAATGTCTTAGTTGGCATCTTATCTGCTATTATTGATAATATTCCGATAGTCTATGCTGTATTAACAGCTCACCCAGAAATGGATATGGGACAGTGGTTACTGATTACACTAACAGCTGGTACTGGTGGCTCATTACTATCTATTGGATCTGCAGCAGGTGTTGCTTTAATGGGGCAAGCAAGAGGAGTTTATACTTTCTTTGCTCACCTTAAATGGGCATGGGCAATTCTACTTGGATATGCAGCGTGTATCGTTGTACATTTATGGATGAATGCTCATTTATTTGACTTAGTCCCTCTGGAGCGATAATGTTTTAATTAAAAATTAATGGCACGAAGTTAATTTATTTTTTTTCGTGCCATTTTTTTTAGTCAAATATTTCTTTTAAAATTTTTATATTTTTTTTAAAATAAAGTATGCAAAAAAATTTAATTCTTTTATCCTCTTTTTTTATAACTTTTTTTTTCTTTTCTCAAATTAAAAGTGACTCAATTTATAACACGGCGGGAGAGTATTCTACAAAAATTGGTAAGAGTAAAAATATGTTTAACTTCTCAACTGGCTTTGAGGGAAGAGTAGATAGTAATGGAAGTATTTATAATTCTTATGGTGATTATCTAGGAAGATTTGAAACTTACAATAATGAGAATAATACTTTAAGTGGATTTAAAGGTAGAATTGACGAATTTGGTAATATGTATGATTCGTTGGGAAGTTACCAAGGTAAGCTTGAGAGAAACGGAAATATATATGATTCTCAAGGAGGTTACAAAGGAAGCATTATTAAGTAGATATACTTTACCCATCTTAATAAAAGTTAAAAAGAGATTTCTACTTATCTAAAATTACTCTTTTTCCATTCCAATTTCATATATCTCAAAGCTGGCTTCCTCGATGTCACCTGTTTTAGCGTCAACATCAACCTTAATTTCATATCCAGCGTTAGACTGGATATCAAATTCGTAAGTAAGTGACCCGTTCAAACCTATTTCTCTTTCCTCATTAACAATTCTTCCAGGATGAATTTCAAGAACATTTACTCGTGCCTGTTCAATGCTAATCTTAGCCCCATTTTTAAATGTAGGGTTATTCTCGTCAACTTCCTTTTCGACTTCAATAATGTATCCCTCCTCCGCATTACATTCAACGTTATAGGTTGATCCATCATTAGAGGATTCAATATCAAATTCATAAATCGGGTCATCTCCCTCGATTTTAAATTCAAGTTTTCTGGCGTGTCCTGGGATTGTATCGTAAGCCTGATCCAAGCACTGCTCAACTTTTACAATGTCATACAGCTTGATATCGTCTAAATCCCGAGTATCGGCGTAAGCTGAAGAGAAGAAAGGAAGTGAAAGAAATCCAGTTAAAATTAATGAAGGTGTAGACTTGATCATGAAAATTATATTAATTCTTAAATTTAATAATTCAAGATTATAGTCAACTATCTACCAAGTAACATTAATCCCGGCGAAAATTACACGTGGTTGTCCAGGCGTAACAAAAGTTCCGCTTCCCCCTGTTCCGCTAACTTCGTTTTCCGCAAATATACCACCTGTTTCATAGTTGACTCCAAAAATATTTCTAGCAGTCAAAAAGAAGGTACCATTTGCACCTGCTCTGAATTTATCTCCCATGGAGAAGTTATACTCTGTTCCTACATTGGTTAAAATATGTCCAGGTAGTTTTAATCCTGCAGTATTGTCTTCATCACCTCTATAAAACTGAGATGAACTAGCTTCAATATCTGCACTAAAAGTCCAATTCTTCTTGAAAGAATAACCTACACCGAATCTTCCTATATGAGGAGAAATTCCCGGTATCTTTTTTCCATGCTTGATAGGAATCTGATATTGCTCTCTTAATTCATTATCGTCAAGATCATCATCATCATAGGTGTTTGATGGGTGGCCAACACTTGATATCATTTGAGAGGTTTCAAACGTCGCTCGAACATAGGCGTACTTTGAAAACCATGTCCACTTTTCACCAAGTTGTCCATTTAGGGCGAACTCAGCTCCAATTCTTTGTGTGTTACCAACGTTTCTGAAGTATCCGGTACCAACTCTGTTACCACCTATAAAAATGATATCACTGTAATTTCTTCCCGCGTAACCACTGACGTTCCACTTGATAGAGTGATCTATTCCCATCAATAGATAATTACCTGTTGTACCATTTGCTCCAATTTCAAAATTTCTGTTAACAACTTGATTAAGTGGAGGGTCAGCCTGAAATGAATTAGGTAATCTACATGGAGCATTAGGATCTGCACAAGCAAGCTCAGCAACTGATGGAGTTCTGCTAGATTCCTTATATGATGCAAATAGTCTAGTAGAGCCAATCAACGGAACATCATTAAATCTTTTAACAATCCCAACACCAGGGTTTATTCTCCAAAAATAGTGATGTCCATTTAAGGCCGTTCCATGCTGATCGTTCATTTCCATTGATGCCCAGTTCCAACGTGCGGAAACGTTTATAGAAGTTGTACTATTTAAATCGAATGTATTACTGCCATACAACGCTGTATTATGGGTAGTTGATTCAAGATTGGTAACAAATTGTTCCTCTCCTTCTTCATCAGTTACAACAAAAACTCCCGTGCCTTGAACTCCTCTATCAGCTTGAACAATTCCAAGCTCTGTTGATGAACCAAAACTGTTATGTGAAAAATCATAGTTAACTCCACCAATGAATGTATTTGAATAACCAAATAATTTTGAATCATAGGTTGATTGAAAGTTTAATCCAAAAGCATCCTGTTTGGTGTTTGATCTATTGATAGCACCAAAGTTTTCAATTTCATTTTCATCATCATCCACCTCTAGTCCTAATGCAGCATAGTTAATTGTACCTGATGCAGATAAAATTTGAACTCCGTCAGTATTTGTTTCAAACTCTCCGCATAAAATATTATCTGCTGCACCTGTTCTATCAAATCTCAAACCACAATCTCTACCTTCAAATTCGTCTCCATTATAATTTCTTCTTTCCATGTGACGATAATACATATTTCCTTGAAACGATAAATTATCATTAACAATATGATTACCACCCATATTAGCGTAATAATTTTTATTATGAGTATTATCAGGGTAAGTATAGACAGCATCTCTGCCCTCAAGATCCATCAATGTTAATGGAACAGCCCCATTACCCCTTAAATCAGTAAAAGCCTGACCAATATTTAGAAATAATTCTGTATCCTCTCCCCTATATCTAAAATCACTGTAAAAAGTCTCTAAATAGGATTCTGATTTATCTCTCCATCCTTTATCAACGTTAAAATTTGCTCCTAAGTAAACTGCATAGTCTCCGAAATTTTTACCATATTCTAATATTTCATTTGTTCTGCCATAAGATCCTCCAGAAAAAGTAGTCTTAGCACCTTCATTTTCAAAACCATTTTTCATTTGTAATGAAATAGCTCCACCAATAGCATTTTGTCCAAATATTGGGTCACCTCCACTAAAAACCTGCATATTATTTATGGCAAAGTCAGGTACTAAGTCCCATTGAACAACTTCACCAAATGATTCATTTATTCTCATACCATTTTGATAAATTGCCATTGCTTGAGCTGTCCCCAACAATGGGCCAGAGACATAACCTCTAAAATTAATATCATTTTGCATCGGAGAGCTATTTAAATTGGAGATTGATATACCACTAGCTTCTCTATTAAGAGTTTCAACGACCGAAAAATTTTTTTTTTTAGAAAGAGAGTCAACTCCAAATGACTGAACATTGGACGGAACCCTTTCTATGTTGATTCCTGAACCTTGAACAGGGGAGACTGATATTACGTTAACATCTGGTGCTACATATGTTCTATTTTGAGCTGAAGAATAACTAAAAACAAGTAAAGATATTACAATTACAATGCATCTGTTTAACCTATTAATTTGCTTCCCCCCACTTGTTAATTTAAGATATCAAGAATAAATTCTATGTCAAATCTAGTGTCACAATCAAAATGATCACTAATCATACTTTAATTTATAAAAGTTTTAGAGTTAAATCCAAAATAAAAAATTTTAAAAATTAAGTAAAATTTCTTTGGTTTTATAAATATAAATGTATATATAAACTTAATGTTACCATTCCTTAAAAAATTTAAAAAAGAAAACAATACTGAAGATATTTCAGATAATGAAAAAAACATCCTTATTACGTCTCTTCTAATTGAATGTGCTAAAGGAGACTACGATTTTTCTGATCAAGAGATTTCCAAAATCAAAGATCTTATTAAAAAAAAGCTAAAGATTGACCAATCAAAAGTAAATTCAATTTTTGATAATGCACTCGAAATGGTTGAAGAAAATGTTGAAATATATTCCCTCACTAAGGACATCAGAGATAACTTTAATAAAGAAGAAATTTTAGAAATTTTTGAGTATATGTGGTCTGTAGTACTAGCTGATGGAAGAGTTGATGATTTTGAGGCAGCATTAATGACCAAATTAGTAGGGCTTTTCCATCTTACAGGAAAAGAATCTGCTGAAGCAAAGAAAAAGGCTATGTCTCATCAATAGATATTTTTGATCTCAATTTTTTCCTTGATTGGTGAAATAATTTTCTATGCTTAATTGACTTTTCAGCCACTCTTTTTCTCCACAGTCTGAAACTGGATGGTTTCAAACTCTTCCTCATAAATTTTATTACCTCAGCTTCTGTTTTTCCTGTTTTTTCAAAAATTTCTTCAAAAGTAATTCTATCTGCCCATGCTGCCCAAATAATCCAATCTGTGTTTTCAATAGAAGGCTCAGTATTTTTTACTTTCGTTTGTGGAAAATTACTTTTTTTTGACATTAAAAAAGTTCCGCCTCTATTATATCAAGCTGTGCATTAAAGTCCTTTCCAAAAGCAACAAAAGCTATACTTTTTATTTCGGATGGATTGAACTTTTGCGGTTGATAAAAATTAGATTTTATAAAATCATCAAACTTAATTTCTACGTTGTTCCATTCTTTTGAAACAAAAAATTTACCTGAATAATATTGCCACGGCAAAAATAGTTTTTTTGTTCTTACGTGTATATAATACTCACTTTCAATTCCTCTTGCTTTAAGTCTAATTCCTTTGTAACTGTCATCTTTAATTTCATATTCTTTTCTCACTTGAATAAATCCACCATTGTTTTCGGTACTGACGTTACCTTCTAATCTAAGAAAAAATTTATTTTTATCTTTTTTTAGAGATGTTTTTCCCTCAGACACGCCTCCCATAACTTGATCAGAAAAAAAATTCCAATCTTCAAGTATAATTTTTTTTTCACTAACTTTATAATCGAGCAAATTCATTGCATTAATTTTTACACCTATTATAAAGGAGATTAAAGTTATTAATAGTTTCATAAACCTTACTCTAATATTATGAAAGAAAATGTAAATCTATTTCAAATTTTCAAAAAATTCAAAGCTAAAAATATGTTTGAGAGGATAAATGACTGATAATAAAGACGTTGATTTAGTTAATATTACCCAAAAAAAATGGGCTGAAATGGTATTAAAGATTGGGGATGCATACAGAAAGAAAAATAATTTAGATGATTTAGTATCTCAACTACTTCATAATATTTACGCATTTGATCATTGTAGTATTTTATTTAAACCAACTTTGGCTAAGCACAATCAATTTAGATCAACAAAAGAAGAATTCATATCTTATTTTCTCGGACAAAATAAAGTATGCAAAGAAGATATGGGTTTTGCTATAAAAAATTGGAAGTCAATTAAGTTTGAAAACTTTAAAATTGTTAATTACAATGATCAATTACTTTCTATGGGTAATTATTATTTTGAAGACTTTAAAAACGAATTACTAAAAGTTGAATACACTTTTGGTTTTATCAAGGTGAGTCCTAATGAATTAAGAATTAATTTGCATCATTCCTCATTACCATACAGTGACTAGGAAAAAAGAAGCTTAGTATTTATGAATAAGAGTATCCTTACAAATTTAATTTCAATTACTATAACAATCTATGGACTTGTCTCACCCATTTATTCAACTGAAATTTTTATGGCTGGATTATTTGCTCTTTCTGGTGGTCTTACAAATTGGCTAGCTATTCATATGCTTTTTGAAAAGATACCTTTTCTTTATGGTTCTGGTGTTATTCCAAACAGATTTGAAGATTTTAAAAATGGAATAAAAAATCTAATTATGAATGAATTTTTTTCATCTATTATTTTGGATAAGTTTTTGAAAAATAAGACAGACAAAGCTGGTGAAGATATTATTAAAAATTTTGATTACAACAAAATCTTTATAAAACTTGTTGAAGCTATTGAAGAATCATCATTAGGTTCAATGCTTAATATGCTCGGAGGGAAAAAAGCCCTTGATCCGCTAAAAGCACCAGTGGAAAAAAAAATAAAAGAGATGTTTAATGATGTTTCGTTACAAAGAATTGATGAAAATTTAAATCCATCAGAAAAACTTAAAGAAGATATAGAAAATATTATTGATAAAAGATTAGAAGAGTTAACCCCTGAGCACATAAAAATTATAATGAAAGAAATGATCCAAAAGCACCTAGGATGGTTAGTTGTATGGGGAGGTGTGTTTGGTTTTTTAATTGGTTTATTACTTGGAATACTAGGAAGCCTTAATTGAAAAAAATAAGTAAATCTCAAATTTTTAGTTTTGATAATACATATATAAATCTTCCAAAAAACTTTTATCAAAAAATTAATCCTGTTCCTGTAAAAAACCCTCGCCTTTTAAAATTAAACGATGAACTTTTAGATTATTTTGATCTTGATAAAGATTCTTTAGAAAGTAATTTAGGAGTTTCTATTTTATCAGGAAATAAAGTTCCAACTAATACGACACCCCTAGCTATGGTATATGCGGGACATCAATTTGGAAATTTTGTTAATCAACTTGGTGACGGAAGAGCAGTTTTATTAGGTGAAATTATTGCAAGAAATGGGAAGAGATATGATCTACAATTAAAAGGATCAGGTAAAACAATTTTTTCTAGACAGGGTGATGGTCGGTCTCCACTTGGACCGGTTATAAGAGAATACATAATAAGCGAAGCAATGCATTATCTAGGCATTCCCACAACCCGTTCTTTATCAATTATAAGTACTGGAGAAGTTGTTGAGAGAGAAAAAATTGAACCTGGTGGAATTTTGGTAAGAGTTTCACCTAGTCATATAAGAATAGGAACTTTTGAGTTTTTTAGTGCAAAAAAGGATTTCATTTCAGTTAAAAAACTTACTGACTACACAATAGAGAGGCATTTTCCAGAAGTTTTGTCTAGTAAAAATCATTACAAATCTTTTTTAGAAAAAGTAATAACATCTCAAGCTAAACTTATTGCACAATGGATGAATATTGGTTTTATTCACGGTGTTATGAATACAGATAATACCTCCATATCTGGGCAGACAATTGATTATGGACCATGTGCATTCATGAACAACTTTAACCCAAACACTGTTTACAGTTTTATAGATTTTTACGGAAGATATAGCTATGGTAATCAACCCAAAATAATGCTCTGGAATTTGTCAAAGTTTGCTGAGTGTATATCTTTTTTAATTAATGAAAATAATGAAGAGGCAAATAAAATAATTTTAGAATCTCTATCAAAATTTCCTCAGTTATTTGATAAATTTTGGATCAATGCTATTTCAGAAAAGCTTGGTCTTTCTAAAAAAATGCAAGAAGATAAAAGGTTAATAGAAAAATTTTTAGAAATTATGTTTGAACAAAAAACTGACTTTACATTAACTTTTAGAACGTTGTCAGAAAGCATTAATAATGATGAAAAAAAAATAAAATTTTTCTCTCTTTTTAAAAATAAAAAATCCATAACTAATTGGTACAATGACTGGGTTAAAAGAATAGAAAAAGAAAGCTTTTCCAAAGGAATAATTAAAAAAAAAATGAAAGATAGAAATCCATTTTTTATCCCCAGAAATCATTTGGTTGAAAAAGCCATTGATCAGGCAGTCAAAAAACATGACTTTTCTATGGTTGATAACCTCGTTGAAGTATTAAAAAAGCCATTTGAGTCTGATAAAAACTTCTATCTTAGTTATCCTCCAAAACCTAATGAGGATATTAAAAATACTTTCTGCGGCACTTAAAATAGTTATAGAGCAGAAAAACCATGTTTTTTAGATTCATCAAAAATTTCTTCCTCTGCCTCTTTCCAAAGTGGAATAGCCTGATCTAAGATTTCAAATCCCTTTGCAGTAAGTTTAACCATTCTTTTTCTTGCGTCATTACTTTTCAAATTTTCAACTAATTCATATTTATACAATATATCCAGGCTTCTACTTAACGTAGTCCTATCCATTAACAAAATTTCTGAAAGACTATTAACTGTTTCATTACCACCTGAGGCTAATAAAGATAAAATAGAAAATTGAGTTATCTTGATTTTCAGAGGCTTTAACTTTTTATCGTATAATTGTGTTGTAATTCTTGAGGCTTTTCGCATTCTCAAACATTTACAGCTTAAAAGTTGTCTATATTTGAAAGTGTTTTCACTCTTATTCATATTGTTCAAAATTACATTATAGATAATTTTTATGCAATGAGATTGCTTTAAATAAAAAATAAAAAAATTATAACTTTTACTGTCTTATCAATCACTGGGTTCTCTGAGGTTTTCCTCTGCTTCTTTTCTTGCACCTTCTGATTCAATATCTGAAATATCCAATCTTCGGATCATTTTCCTGATTAATTCCATTCCACCCTCATCAACTTGAGCTTCTGTTGAAAGTACTTTTTCCCACAAAAACTCGACTAGCTCATATTTCTCTCTATAAACCTCAACCTGTTCAACTTTTTTTAATACGGACTCAGATAATTTTTTTTCTAGTATTACTGTCGCTTGATTTGCTGAAATATTTAATTGTTCACTTAATATTTTTTTTAGTTGTGATGATTCTTCTGATGAAATTTTACCTCCAACTTTTGAACATTCCGCCAACATAAGAGCTAACAAAACACCTTTTTCAAAAGCTTTAAGTTTGTTGTAAGCAGTTTTTTCAGATAATACAGATTGAATTCCTTTAGAAATTTTGGCTCTTTCTAAACCATTTTTTTTTATTTCATTAAAATTTTGTGACTCAATAGAAAACTTTTCAGCTAGATTTTCTACTAATTCAATTTCAAAATCATCTTCCTCCTCTCCCTTTGAAAGAATATTTTCCCACATGTAAATAATCATTTGGGCTAAGTCTCCCTCTAAAAACTTTGTTTTAATTACATCAAAGAGCGAGGCATTTTTCGTATCATTCATCATTTTTTGAACTTTAATAGGATCAATTTCAAACTTTTCGGTGAACATTTCAGCAAATTTTTGTTTAAGTTGATCACTTGTTAGTTTATCTAAGTTGGCAATATGTAAAATTGCTAGAGCCACATCCTTTCTATTATCTATAGATAAGGAGCCAAAATAAATTTTGTTTGCGTCGTTAATAAATTCCGAAATATGGGTTATTTCAGTCTCTTGATTCTGAACTTCAGACTGAGAACTTTCACTCTTCTTTTTAAAGTCACTTAAACTGAAGGATACAACTTCACCTAATTGACCTAACATTCTTTTCACCATAAATTCATCTATTATAGTGTCTTCTTCTGTAACAAGAGTAAGTTCTAATTTTACTTTTTTTGTCATGTAAGGTGCTCGATAAAATTAAATGTTTACTTGTTAAAACTCTATAAAGAGAAAAAAACTTATGGTTTTGTCAAGCCTATTACCTTTTAACACTTAATCCAAGAAGTAATATAAATATTGACTTATTAAAAAATTTTACGGTTTATTTAGATATTGTTCTCAAGATATTAAAAGGTTATTTTACAACATAAAATAAACACTATATTTGCTTTTTAACATACCTATCAACAATGTGATTTTCGAAGTATTTAAGATTAAGTTTTTCTCCTGTTGATTCTTTTAATAATTCATCAATTTTAAAAAAATTTCCTTTATTGTGGACATTTTTTCTAAGCCAGTCTGTAATAGGTTTAAAATTCCCTTTTTTTAAATTTAAATCAAAATTCAGAATCTCATCCCTAACTTTGGAGGCTAATTGTGCAGCAATAAATGCGCCAATACTGTAAGTTGGGAAGTATCCAAAATCTCCTCCATACCAGTGTATATCCTGCAAACAACCCATTTTGTCATCAGTTACATCTAGTCTTAGGATTTTTGAAAATTCTTCATTCCAAAGGTCTGGTAAATTTTCAACATTTATATCTTCCTCTATGATTTTATATTCAATGTTGAACCTATGAATTATATGAAGAGGATAATGAACTTCGTCAGAATCAACTCTAATATAACCTGGTTCCGCATTATTTCTTATATTATAGATAACTTCACTACTCCAAATATTAGGATCTTTACCAATATTATCTTCTAAAGTTTTTTGAATGAATTGACTAACTGGAAGAGACTTTATTATTTGCATTTCTATAAAAAGTGACTGGCTTTCATGCAAAGACATCCCTCCAGCAGAACCAATTGGTTGATGGGCCCATTTTTTTGGTAGTCCCTGCTCATATAAAGCATGGCCTGTCTCGTGCATCAGAGCGTCAAAACATGAAAATGAATCTTCTTCACTGAATCTAGTTGTAATTCTTACATCTTGTGTTCCACCCCCACAAAATGGGTGTAAGCTTTTGTCAATTCTTCCCCTAGAAAAATCAAAGCCTAGTTGTTTCATAAAGATCTTTGATAATTTAAATTGATCTTGCTCATTTAAAGAGTCTTTAATCTCAATGTTTTTTTGATTCTTTTTAATGAGTGGGAGTTTTTTTTTAATAAATTTCTCAACCCTATTAAATATTGTAAATAGTTTTTTTGAATCTAAAGATCTATCGTATTTAAGAAGTAAACAATCATATTTTTCTTTATTTTTGATTTGTGATAAAATTTCCGATTCTTCTTTAATTAATTTTACAAGCCTCGAAAAAGATTTTTTAACTATGTTAAAATTAGACTTTTGTCTAGCTTGTCGCCAAAGGCCCTCACATTCAATTGACAGTGCAGCTTTTTTTTTTAGTTTATCAGTCGAAATTGAGTTAAAATAATCAAATTTGTTTTTCATTAATTCAAAGTTAATTTTATCAAATTTATTTAACTCAAGATCATTAACTTGCTGAAAAAAATTGTTTTTTTTTATTACATTAAAAATATTTTTTCTGTAGTCATACAATTTAGTAATTTGTTTAATTCTTTGTTTTCTCGAATTTTCTGGCATATAAGTAGCCATATCCCAGTTTAAAAAACCACTAATGTCGTTAATAAGACTTTGTTCTTCAAAAAGATTTTTTAGGTTTTTGTATGACATGCTAGTTAATAAATAAAATGAGAATTAATGAAATTCAATAATTAAAAGAACAATTATGTTTAATTCTATATAGACATTCGTTCAATGTGTAATTTATTATTAAATTATGATGAAAGTAGTATTACAAGTCATTATGTATTTTCTTATATCTTTCCCATGCTATTCAAAATGGGAAAAAGTTCATGAAGATAAAGTTTTCACAGAGTATTTTGAGTTAGCCACAGTTAAAAAAATTAATGAAATTATATATATTTGGAGTTTGAAAGATTATAAAGAGCAGCAAAAAAATGGAAGTCTTAGTACAAAATATTACTCAATGTATGACTGTAATCAAATGAGATATAAAGTTTTAAGTATAATAGAATATAAAACTAATATGGGTAAAGGTCGAGACTTTCGATATACGAGAAATATTACGAATGAATTAAGTGATGCTAATTGGATTTATCCGTCACTTGATAATGCAGATTACATTAAAATTAATACTATTTGTAGTCCTTCATAAATCTATTCATTTGATTAATAAAATATTAAGAAATAACATTAAATGTTATAATACAACACTTTAACAATAAATTTATTTAGTAAATTATTATTTGCATATAATTAAATTTATGAAAGCTTATAAATTGAAAAACAAATTATAATTAATACACTCTCAATATGATTGATAAAATTATCATTAGAAAGTTTCTTAATGGTCAAGTTCAATTCAAGCAATTTGACAAGAATTATGTTAACTTAGCTAAAAACCGTCAAAATAGACTTACAAAACCCAAAGGGAGTTTGGGTAAATTAGAAAAATATGCGATATGGATGGCAGGATGGCAAAGAAAAGAAAAGCCAACAATGAATAATTTTCAGTGCCTTGTTTTTGTTGGAAACCATGGCGTAGCAAAAAGAAATGTATCAGCTTATCCATCCAAAGTAACAGAACAGATGGTAAAAAATTTTAAGAATGGTGGAGCTGCAATAAATCAATTGTGTAATTTATCAAATATTGCACTATCAGTTATTCCAATAAATCTTGAAAAACCTACAAAAGATTTTTCGGAGGAAAAAGCAATGAGCCTTAGTGAAACATTATCTGCAATGCAATTAGGATATAATTCAGTTCCAAAAAAATGCGACTTATTAATACTCGGTGAAATGGGTATATCAAATACTACATCAGCAACAGCTATTTCTTGTGCTCTTTTTAATGCTTCTGTTCAAAATTGGACAGGATTAGGAACCGGCATATCTGAAAAAATTCTTAAAAACAAAATTTCTGTTATAAAAAAAGGAATAAAATTGCACGGAAAAAAATTTGATAGTGTAATCGAAATTTTATCTTGTTACGGTGGAAGAGAGATGGCTGCAATTGCAGGATCAGTGATTGCTGCAAGAGTAAAAGGAATACCTGTATTATTAGATGGTTTTATATCAACTACTTCTGCAGCTACGCTAACTATTTTTAACAAGAATATCTTAGAACATTGTCTAATTTCTCATTTATCGTCAGAACCGGGTCATAAAGGTGTTATTTTAAAATTAAAAAAGGAGCCTATACTTGATTTGAACATGAAACTTGGAGAAGCAAGTGGTGGCGCTGTTGCTGCTTTAATAATTAAAGCTGCTCTAGTTACTCACAATAAAATGGCGACATTTTCTCAAGCTGGTGTTAGCAAAAAAATTTAATTATGCGAGTGCTGATAAAAAATAAATATGTGATAGATTTTTTTGCAACAGTCATGTTTTTTACACGAATACCAGTTAAGTGGTCTTTTTTTTCAGATAAAGCTCCAGACTTAACAAAGGCTGCCTGGGCTTTTCCTCTTATAGGATTTCTTGTAGGGGGCCTATCAGGAGTGCTTGGTGATTTTTTAATTTTCTTGGGATTATCAAATTTTTTATCTTGTATAATTGCAATTACTTTGAGTGTAATTTTGACCGGTGCATTTCATGAAGACGGATTAGCTGATACTGCAGACGGTTTAGGGGCAGGAGGATCTCCCGAAAGAATTAATAAAATTATTCATGATAGTCGTCTAGGAACATATGGAGTCGTTGCATTAATTTTGGGGTTACTAACTAGACTGGGACTATTATTAACTCTGGTTGAATACGGATACTCGTTAGTATCTATACTATCAGTTGGATTTGCTTCTGGTAAATTAGCAATCATTTTTTCGAGAAATTTTTTTAATAATTCAAGATTTACTAAAATGGGAAGTATTGTTGGAAGAGTTTCTTATAAAAATTTATTTTTAGCTACTTTAATTTGGGCTATGCCCACATCTGTAATTTTCCCTTTTTATGGAATATTGTTTGGTGTGACATTGATGGCATTGATAATTTCTATAATAGGATCAAAGTCTAAAAAAGCACTAGGAGGAATAACTGGGGATATTTTGGGAGCAATTGCGTTTTTAGCTGAGCTAGTATTTTTATTTGGAATTATAATTGTCACGGTTATGGTAAATTGATTAAGCCAACGAAATTATATTTAATTCGGCATGCGCCTGTAAAACAGATTAAGGGTTTTTTTCCCAAGCATAACCCTGATGCAATTATAAAAAACAACCAACTTAAAATGTTAGCGACCTTAATTCCAAATAATTGCGTATGGTATGTTAGTCCTTTAAAAAGAGCAATTCAAACTGCAGAAGCTTTATCAAAGTATGTCAATTATTCTAAAATGGTACGCGAAAATAAATTAATTGAACAAAATTTTGGTGATTGGTCAGGAAAAAAAATTTCTGAGGTTTGGGAAGTTTTAAAAAAAAGTAAAACAAAACACAATTTTTCATTTATTTCACCTGATGTTTCTCCTCCTAATGGAGAAAGCTTTAAAGAGCAATCTAAGAGAGTTGGAATTTGGCTAAAAAATTTAAATGTACTGGAAGGTAAAAGTAGAGACGAAATGGAGAATTTTTATTCTCTTGCTTATATTGATTACAAATATCTTGCAGAAAAGTTTGAATGGAATAAATGGATAGAAATTAACCAAACTAAAGTTGGTAAACGTAGACTGAAACTTTTGGATGTTGCTTGCGGTTCAGGCAAATTTCCATCTGCACTTCTTAAATACTCAAAGTTAGCAGATGCAAAAATATTACCTGTTAAATACGCTCTTCTTGATCCATCTTCATTTTCCATTAAAGAAGCTCGTAAAGTTCTTGAGTTACCGCTAGAGGCTGACTCTGAATTTGAAACAACATTGCAAGAATTTATCTGTGATAAAGGAGCTTATGATATTGTCTGGGCAACGCATGCTCTTTATGCAGTTCCTCAAGGTGAACTTAAGGATGCCTTAAAACGTTTTATACATGGAATGGCTGGTTCAGGTTTTATAGCACATGCATCTCAAAACTCTCACTACATTAATTTTTATAAGCATTATCTAAATGGTTTTAAGGGTGGCTATGGAGAACCGTACATAAGTGCTGAACAAATTTTAAAAACCCTGAATGAAATTGGTGTTTCCTATAGAGTTAAAAAAATCTCTTACGAAAATAGTATATCCGAAAATTCATCTTCACAAGTTGAGGGATACTTACAACGTTGCATCTTTGATGATACAATTGACCTTGATTCCATGTTAAAAAATTTGACTACTGGAGCCTATCTAGATAGTTGTATTAAAAACAAACAATGGTGTTTTAAGCAAGAAGTAATGATGATTTTTTTATCGAAAGACTAATGCATTTGAATAAAGAGTCTTTTATTTATGGCGTGAATACGGAATTAAATTTTCTTAATGAATATAAAACGAATTTTACCTTCAGCTAAACCAAAACTTACACTCGGTGTATTATTAATATTTAGCTCAAGTATTGGTCAAACTTACTTTATTTCGCTTTTCTCAGGAGAAATAAGAAACGAATTTAATTTGTCTCATGGAATTTTTGGTACTTTTTATTCAGCTGCAACGCTTACAAGTGCAATAGTTTTTTTTTGGATGGGGAAACTAACAGACCAATACAATTTGACCGTTCTTGGATTAATAACACTGGGGGTATTAAGTGGATTTTCATTTCTTATATCAAACGCTGAAACACTTATAATACTTTTCTTATCTTTATTAGGTCTTCGTCTGTTTGGTCAGAGTATGATAAGTCATATAGCAGTAGTTGCTATGGCTCGCTGGTTTCCGAAGAAAAAAGGACAAGGGCTGAGCATTGCGTTAATGGGACATCCCATCGGAGAAGCCCTGCTACCCATCCTTGTTACTCTCTGCTTATTACATTATAATTGGCGTGAAATTTGGATGGGAATAGGTGTATGTATAATAATCATTTTTTTTCCCTTAGTTTATTGGCTTGGAAGATACCTAAAATCACAACAGCTCAGTTTATCCAATAGTAACCTGCCAAAATCAAAAAAGGTTTTGAATGTTTCTTGGAATCGTTCGCAAGTTCTCAAAGACTTAAGGTTTTACCAAATTTTACCAGGACTACTTGCCTCTCCATTTATTGTAACTGGAGTTTTTTTTCATCAAATTCATTTAATTGAAACAAAATTTTGGTCTATTACACTGTTAGCATCCTCCTACCCCTTTTTTGCATTAAGTGTAGTTGCAGCTACATTTTTTTCTGGTTGGATTGTAGATCGATTTAGTACAGTTCATTTATTACGATTTTTTTTGTTACCCTTGGCTTTGGGACTACTTCTAATAGCTAGCACTGACAAGACATATTACGCACCCATATTTATGATCTTAATTGGTATATCTTCTGGAGCAGCATCTATCGTAGTTAGTACTCTATGGGTTGAGTTGTATGGAATGGGATATCTTGGTTCAATAAGATCTTTGTGTTTTTCTATGGTTGTACTTTCTACTGCAATCTCTCCAGCACTAATAGGAATATTATTAGACATTGGAATAACATTGAGAGTTCAATTCATTATATTCGCTATTTACTCTTTAATTTGCTCAATCATTTTTATAATTTTAACACCTCAACTTCTAATTTCTCGACCTCCCCCCTCATAAAACTTTTAGGATCTAATAAATTTCTAAGTATATTTTTTTATGAAAACTTTGAAAAAGAAAAAAGTTAGTATTCCTGATAATATACCTGGAGCCACTTCGTAAATAAATTCATTTAGTCCATAATGTCTCCATAGTAAAAGGGTTATTAAAGGTATTACCATCATCATTAGTGATAGGAATTCTGATACCTTTTGTTTTAAAGAGTTAATTATTAATAAAGGAGCAAAACAGCATGCCAATGTTGACCATGACATTAACACAAGATTGAATACGTTTTTATTGTCATTTATAGCTATTA
>NHHF01000112.1 GCA_002171155.1 Betaproteobacteria bacterium TMED156 | reverse complement strand
ATTGATGAATTGAGTAGTAAATATAAACAGTCTATTTCTGAAAAGGAGGAAAAGACTGCAAATTTACCCGAGTCAGTTGGTGCTAGTTTTACTGCAGCTTTATCAGAAGCTGTATCGTCAAATTTAAACGAAAATGAAACTAAGGTCGACAACAGCTTTTTTGAACAAGCAAATCAAGCATTATCATCCATGACACCAGAAGCAGCCGAAAAACTTAAAAAAGTACAAACTGTTTTGAAAAACCTTGAATCAACAAAAATTAATGATCAGAAAAAACAATCTTGAAAGTAGTAACAACAAATCGAAAGGACTATATTAACTTGCTTCGCTTTTTAGATCTGGGTACCTAATTGACTGGATCAAATTTTTTACACCTTTATCGGGAGCTTTGGTAAGTAAAGAAATTATAATAATAACTACAAATCCCACAGGTACTCCAAAAATCCCCGCTGAAATAGCGTCAATATCCCACCATTTGTTTTCAACTGGAAAATCTTTTGGTATTCCATAGAAAATTTCTCTTAACCAAACTTGTGTGTTGCACATGTAAAAAAAAGTAGTGGAAATTCCAGCTAGCATTCCTAAAGAAGCTGCAAGGCCTGTAGTTCTTTGCCAAAAGATACCTAAAATCAAAGCTGGGAAAAACCCAGCGGCAGCAAAGGAAAATGCCGCAGCAACTAGAAAAAGAATATCTGCAGGATTTTGTTGTGCAACAAGCGCTGCACCGACTGCAACAAAAAGTAAAACAGTTTTAGAAATAGCAACTCTTCTATTTACTGTTGCCGATGGATCAATCATTTTGTAGTAAAGATCATGTGATAAAGAATTTGCCATAGCCAAAAGTAGGCCATCAGATGTTGATAGAGCAGCAGCAAGTCCTCCAGCCGCAACCATTCCAGTGATTACAAAGGGTAAACCAGCTATTTCAGGTGTGGCTAAAACAACAATGTCTTTATGAATTTTAATTTCAGCAAGTTGAATTATGTTATCTCGATTGATATCTGTTATGGACAAAAGACTTGAATCTATAGAATTCCATTTTTGTACCCAATCCGGTATTGATGCGTAACTTATTCCGACCACATCATTATAAATTACAAATTTTACTAACACTGCCAGTGCAGGAGCAGTGAAATAAAGTAGAAGAATAAATAAGAGTGACCAAGTAACAGAAGATCTTGCTTCTTTAACAGACGGTGTAGTGTAATATCTCATCAAAATATGAGGCAAAGAGGCGGTTCCAAGACTTAAACAAAACAATAATGCTAAAAAATTTTTTTTTGAAACCCATTGGCTGTCTTCATCAGAACCAGGAAAAGGTTCTGCGTGTGGTAGAGGAGGGTCAGTATTTCCTGTTGAAATTGATTTTAAATGTTTCGTGTAAGTTTCTTGATTTAATAGATATTCTGGTGGGGAATCTCCAGAGGATTCAACTACAGATTTATATGATTCAGATGGGTTAAGGAGTTTTTTCTTCGCGTCCGAGACTATTGACCTTACCTCATTTTCACTTGGATCATCAATTATTTGTATTTCAATTTCTGTTATTTTTTGAAGTTGTTGTCCGTAAACCATTTGTGGAATGGGAGAATTTGTTTGTTGAATTGACAGCCAAACAACGGGAATCATGTATGCAATTATCAAAATAATATATTGAGACACTTGTGTCCAAGTTACAGCTCTCATTCCACCTAAAAAAGAACATACTAAAATACCCGCCAAACCGAGAAAAACACCAACTTCAAAACTTACTCCACTAAGTCTTGTGGTGATCAAGCCAACACCCTTAATTTGAGCCACTACATAAGTGAAGGAACATAGAACAGCAATTCCAATTCCTATTAGTCTAGGTAAATTATTTCCATATCTAGCCCCAAGGAAGTCTGGAATTGTGTACTGCCCAAATCTTCGAAGAAAAGGAGCAAGAAGCAGTGCTACTAAAACGTAACCCCCTGTCCACCCCATAACAAAGGCTAAACCTCTATATCCGTCTAAATATAGACCTCCTGCTAAACCAATGAAAGATGCAGCTGACATCCAATCTGCGCCAGTTGCCATTCCATTAAACATAGCTGGAACTCTCCTACCAGCAACATAGTAATTATCAGGATCATTTGTCCTACTCATTACGCCTATACCAGCATAGAGAGTAATGGTAGCAAACAAAAAGATATAACCAATAGCTTCTTGAGGTAGTCCAAGTTGCTCAGCAATAGCCAAAAATGAGCAAAATACTATAAAACCAATGGTGTAAAAAAAATATACTTTTTTTAGGCTAGTATTAAATTCTTTTTGTGATGAGTTCTTTTCAAAAAAACTACTCATTCTTCATGTTCTTTTCAAATTCGTCGTCCAATTTATTTATAGAAAATGCGTAATACCATACGATAATCAAGTAAACAAAAAGAGACCCTTGAGCACCAAGCCAGAAGGAAAAAGGCCATCCAAAAAAATTAAAAGTAAGTTCTTTTGCGAAAAAACTAGCTACAAAGGTCACAAAAAACCAAATCACAAGTAAAGTAATTGTTGTGAACTTTAATTTTGACCAATATCTTTTGTGATATTTTGTAATTTTCATAAATATGTTTTGTAGTAACTACGAAAACTTATCATACATCATTTAATGTATTTTCTAATAAATTTAAAAGTCACTGATAACTATCCAATTTGTAATTCTTTTTAGTTGATCAGCAACTTGTGGTTCAAATGCTTTAACTTTTATGATTATTTTTTTTAATTCATCAATTTTTCCTAACCTCGAGTAAACATGAGATATTTGATAGTATGCATATGGACTCATTGGCTGAAGAGCTATTGTTTTTTTAAAATCGTCTATAGCATTTTCATATTTTTTTGTTTTAAAAAAAGAAATACCACGCCCATAAAAAGCGAGGTCATGATTTGAGTCAATTTTTACTATTTTTGTGAATAAAACTATCGATTCTACATAGTGCCCTTTTTTTTGAAGAGCGTAACCTAGATTAAAAAGTGCCGGTGTATAACATTTGTCCAATATAATAGCTTTACGAAAAAGATTTATTGAATAATTCTTTTTATTAATTTTCCATAAATGTTCTCCTGCTGTTGTTAAGAAGATAGTATTCTGTGGCTCTAACTTAGAAGCTTTCAGCCACAAGTGGGCAGCTAAATAGTTTTTGTCCAGTGCTGACACCACATGAGCTAATGATGTTAGTAAAAAAATTTTAATTTTTTTTATCATTTAATTTATGTCTGTTGGTTCATTAAAATAGCCTTAAAAAAAAGCAATATAACCCAAAAAAAAAGTAATATTACTAAAGTTGAGATTGGTAATAACTCTTTTTTTATTTTTTTGAAAGTTATAAAATCAACAAGCTTATAAAAAGGTGAGGTTAGCAAAAGAAAAATTTTATATACTACATTATTGTGATGTTTTCCAAAGCAAATTATATAAGTTAGCCATTGACCAATAATTAGATATGTAGCAAATTCAATAAAGCTTTTTAAAAAAATCACATAAACGAGAAGTTCTATTTGCATATTGGTTATTAAAAAATTTAAAAATGTGTCGATGTGGTGGAAATGGTATACACAACAGACTTAAAATCTGTCGCCTTCGGGCTTGGGGGTTCAAGTCCCCCCATCGACACCATTTTCATATTTATAATTAATTTTAAATTATAAGAAACTTTATCCTCTTGAACCGAAGACTTTTTCTAAGCAAATTTAAAGTAATCTCTTAGCTGCTTTTCTTGATTACTGTATATATTTACAGTATAATATATTCATGAAACATAAAATATTAACTGCTGTAGTGATGAACGCTAGGGGAAACCTTCAGAAACATAAACTAAATGCCGAAATATTATTAGATAGACAATCTGAAGTTTGTGAAAGTGATTACATTAAATTAATTGAAAAAGAATTGGAACAAATCAAGAAATATTCAGACCAACTAGAAGTTGTTGATAGATATTTTGAGGTCAAATTTTAATAAATTTAGAAAGAATTTTAAATGTTATTTAATAATAGAAAAATTGGTAAAGGTCAAACTCAAATTTTGAGGTTTATAAAAGAAAATCTTGAAAAAAAAAGAATCGAAAAAAGACGTTCATTAGAACAATTATTGGGCAAAATGTCTATTAAAGTTCAAGCATCTAAATATAATTAATTTTGACAAATTAGGACTTTTATTGTTTATTTTTTTTTTCTAACCTTGTTAATAAAGATGTTGTATCGGATTTACCATGTCCAATTTTTTGCAAATCCTCGTAAAACTTGTCAACTACGCTAGTGACCGGTAATTCTGCATTTATTAAGTCACCTTTTTTTAATAATATTGCTAAATCTTTTCTCATAAGATCTACAGCGAATCCAAAATCGTATTTTCCATTAATCATTGTTTTGCTCCTATTACTCATTTGCCAACTTCCTGCAGCTCCATTTTTAATAACATCTACAACCTTGCTCATATCTAGCCCAGCCATTTTTCCAAAGTTTATTCCCTCTGCTAATCCTTGAATTAAACCGGCAATGCAGATTTGATTAACCATTTTAGCTAGCTGTCCTGAACCAGATTTTCCAATAAGAGCAACAGTTTTGGAATATAAGCTTAGTATTTTTTTTGATTTTTCAAAGATTTCTTGTTTTCCTCCACACATTATCGATAATTGACCTGCACGAGCTCCTATATTTCCTCCAGAAACAGGTGCGTCAATAAAATTTATTTCGAAATTATTAGCTGCATTGAATAGTTTAATTGCGGTTTCAGAGGATGTAGTTGTGTGGTCAATAAAGATTGAATTTTTTTTCATAAATTTAAAGCATCCATTAGTTCCGGTTGTAATTTCTTCTACATCTGGATCTTTACCAACACAACTAATAACAAAGTCAGCATCTTTTGAAACATCAGATAGATTTTCTACATATGTTGCATCGTATGACTTGAAAGAATTTGTCCAATAAATACTCTTTTCAATATTTCGATTAAAAACTTTAATTGAGCAACCAGCCTTAGCTAGATGTCCTGCCATGGATGCACCCATGACACCCAAGCCAATAAACGCAACACGAACATTACCTACACGTTCGTATGTCTTTTGGTCAATATAATTACCTTTCAACTATGTAACTATTTTTGGTGAGCCTTTGGTGGAAAAAACCACCATCGGATGAATATTATTATTATGGTAAACAAAATGAGGACCCAACGAAATATAAGGCATTTTAAATTTTAAATTTTTTAAAATAATTATTTGAGAATACGAGGGTGTTTTAATAATATTCGCTTGCAAATCATAACAAAAATTTTCGCCTGGCCTTAAAACAATGTGAATAGGTGATTTAAAAAGGAAATTATTTATAACACTCGACTTTAGATGGTAATTGTTTTTAATTTCACACGATAGTGCATAATTTCTTTTAAACAAGGCTGAAAAGAACAATAACAAAGATAAATTTTTTGTTTTAATAAAGAACTTACGTCTTTTGTCATTTTGAATATATTTATCAATCATTTTTTTTTAATTTTTAAGGTTTATAAAATCCAAGCTGAATTGAAAGTCCAATGAGAGCAGAACTTCTACCTCCGGTTCTACAAAATACAAAAATCGGTTTTGGTAAAGTGTCCATAAGATATGACATTTTTTGAGCTTCCTCCTCGGAGTGGTAATTACTATCTACTGGAAAGTACCTAAAGGCAATACCATAGGCATTTGCTTCAATTTCGATACTTTCTTGGGTAGGTTGTTGGAGGTCCGACTCATAATCAGGACGATTACAAATAATACTATTAAATCCCATTTTTTTTATTGAGGATATATTTTGTGGGGAAATTTGCCCAGTAACAGCAATTTCATCAGTTAGCCAGTGAACAGAATTATCCATAATGAGTTAAATTTAATTTTTACAATATATTGATGATACAAAAAAACATCTTTGTAGTAAAAAGAATGTTTAAATAAGAGACATAATTGTAAAAAAAATAAATACTTTTTAACAAATAATTAAATTTATTTAATGCAAACACATTTATTGGAGTTTAAACGGGTTTTCAATGAAAAATAAAAAAAAAGATTTGAATGAGTTTTTGAATGAGAATTGTAAATGCTTTAACAAAGGTAGCTCACTTGAAAAATTATTTGTAGGAATTAGCGAAGCTTGTAAATCGGTGTCTTTGCTTACAGCAAATGGAGAAATAAGTGGAGTTTTGGGTAATCTTAAAAGTACGAATGTTCAAGGTGAAATTCAAAAAAAATTAGACGTTTTATCGAATGATATCTTTATTGAATGTTTTTTGAAAAATGAGATTGCTTCGGCTTTGATTTCTGAAGAGAACCAAGATCCAATTATTAATAAATACAACTCTTCAGCACCTTATGTTGTTTATTTTGACCCACTAGATGGTTCATCCAACATTGATGTCAATGGTTCAGTAGGTTCAATATTTTCTATTTTCGAATATTCAAATAACTCTAATAATATGCTAATTCCTCTTACCGGAAATTTCCAAATAGCAGCATGTTATGCAATTTATGGTCCTTCCACAATGTTTGTTTTATCACTTGGATCAGGCACTCATGGATTTACTCTAGATGCAAATTCTGGGAAATTTTTGCTTACCCATCCCAACCTTTCGGTTCCTGAGGCAACTCATGAATATTCCATAAATACAAGTAATGAAAGATTTTGGGATTTTCCAATTGCTAGATATGTTAGAGAGTGCATTGCGGGAGCATCGGGTGTAAGAGACAAAAACTTTAATATGCGTTGGACTGGCAGCATGGTTGCCGATATCCACAGAGTTTTAATTAGAGGAGGAATTTTTATGTATCCAAAAGATTCAAAAAAACCTGAAAAGGCTGGCCGTCTGAGATTAATGTATGAAGCTAACCCAATGGCTTATTTAGTTGAACAGGCAGGTGGAAGAGCATCTACAGGCAAAGTAAATTTGCTTGATGTTGTACCTGATGATTACCATCAGCGTATTTCGGTAATAATTGGATCTAAGGAGGAAGTAGAAAGAGTAGAACGTTACTATGTTGAAAACCTAGAAGGAAAAGACTCAAAGTATGAATTTCCTCTTTTCAAGGAGCGTTCACTTTTTTATAAAACCGAATAATCTCATAAATTACTTTAAACACTTATGTCTAATTCTCATCCTATCATTGCAATAACTGGATCCTCAGGAGCAGGGACTTCGACTGTTTTGCATAGCTTTCGCCATATTTTTAGAAGAGAGGGACTAATAGCTCAAATTGTTCAAGGTGACTCTTTTCATAGATTTGACAGAGATGGAATGATCCATGCTATGAGAGAAGCTGAAAAAGAGGGCAATACCAATTTCAGTCATTTTGGGCCTGAATCGAATCTTTTGAATGAACTAGAAAATTTATTTACGGAATATGGTGAATTGGGAACAGGTAAATTTAGAAGATATTTACATAATGCTGATGAGGCCTCCTTTTATAAACAATCTTCAGGAACTTTTACACCCTGGGAACCTATTAGAGAGGACACTGACCTATTATTTTATGAAGGGTTACATGGAGCATACAAATATGGAAATATTGATATTGCCAGACATGTAGACTTACTTGTCGGAGTTGTTCCAATAATTAATCTGGAATGGATTCAAAAGTTACACCGCGATCAATTGACCCGAGGGTATTCTCAGGAGGCTATAGTTGACACAATTTTAAGAAGAATGCCAGATTATGTTAATTACATAACCCCGCAGTTTTCTAGAACTCATGTTAACTTTCAAAGAGTTCCAACGGTTGATACCTCAAACCCTTTTGTTGCAAGGGATATACCATCAGCAGATGAATCGATTGTAGTAATTAGATTTGCTAATCCGATGGGAATTGATTTCCCTTACCTGCTATCAATTCTTGATCAATCTGTAATGACTAGACCGAATACCATTGCTATTCCTGGAGGAAAAATGGGATTGGCGATGCAATTAATTTTTACTCCGATGATATTGAGGTTAATTAAAGGAAAAAATAAATAATTATCTTGAGATTGCACTGTTTTGACTTGGCTCAATGCTTTAAAATGTAATTTAAGTTTAATCAAGGAGATTTATAAATGCCACTAATTGCATTGCGACAGCTTTTGGATCATGCTGCAGAAAATAATTATGGTGTTCCAGCTTTTAATGTAAATAATTTGGAGCAAGTTCAGGCAATAATGATGGCTGCTAGTTTTTGTGAAAGTCCTGTTATTCTCCAAGCTAGTGCCGGAGCTCGTAAGTATGCTGGAGAACCTTTCCTTAGAAAATTAATAGAAGCGGCACTTGAACAATATCCGGAAATACCAATTTGCATGCATCAAGACCATGGNGTTTCACCCCTTGTATGTCAAAAGTCAATCAGGAGTGGTTTTAGTAGTGTAATGATGGATGGTTCTCTAGAGGAAGATGGGAAGACCCCTGCTTCTTATGAATACAATATTTCAGTAACCAAACAAGTTGTTTCTATGGCTCATGCTGTTGGTGTATCTGTTGAAGGAGAGCTTGGGTGTTTGGGTTCATTGGAGACTGGAGAGGCTGGAGAAGAGGATGGAGTTGGTGCTGAAGGAATTTTGGATCATTCTCAATTATTAACAGACCCTGACGAAGCTGCCCATTTTGTATCTGAAACAAATGTAGATGCTCTAGCTATAGCTATTGGTACAAGTCATGGAGCGTATAAATTCACTCGACCTCCGACTGGAGATATTCTTGCAATTGATAGAATTAAAGAAATTCATAAGAGAATTCCTAATACGCATTTAGTTATGCATGGATCTTCTAGCGTTCCTCAAGAGTGGTTGGAAATAATAAGAAAGTTTGGAGGTAATATCAAGGAAACTTATGGCGTTCCTGTAAAAGAGATAGTTGAAGGAATAAAACATGGCGTAAGAAAAATTAATATTGATACTGATATAAGATTAGCAATGACTGGAGCTATAAGAAAAAAAATGTCTGATGACCCTGGTAATTTCGACCCAAGAAGTTATCTTAAGGAGGCAAGCGCTGCTGCTAGTCAAATATGCAAAGATAGGTTTGAAGCTTTTGGATGTGCTGGAAAAATCTCGGGCATTAAGGTAATCCCTTTGGAGGAAATTAGTAATATGTACAGGACCGGTAAATTGAATTCGGTTGTTTATTAATTATATTCATTATGGAACAAACGTAATTGGACTTTGTCAATATTAATTATAAATTATCAACCCATTTTTAATTTAATTCTTTTACACATAACTCATGGAAATAAATCTAAATAGAAGAAAATTTGTAAAATATAATTCTAACGCCGTTCTACTCGCAAAGATGGTTGCAATTGGTTTTTTTAGTAATAATCAAGTTACAGCTAGTACTTGGAAAAAGGACTGGTTTTCTACAATAACGTTGAACGAAACTATGAAAGTTATGGGTGTAAAAGATGTAACTCAAAGTGACAAGATTATTATAAGTGCGCCAGATACTGCTGAAAACGGAGCATATGTTGGAGTAGGAGTTTTAACCGAGATTCCAGAAGTGGAGATGATTGCGTTATTGGTTGAAAATAACCCCATCATGCTTGCAGGATATTTCAAATTTAGTTCAAAGGTAATGCCAAATATTTCAACCAAAGTAAAGATGGCTGAAAGCTCAAACATCATTTCTATAATAAAAACAAAAAATGAAAATTACCTTATGGCAAAAAGACCAGTTAACGTAACTATAGGTGGATGCGGAAGTTAAAATTTTATAAACTTTCAAGATTTTTTATGACAAAACCTACAAAAATTAGAGCTAGATTTAAAGATAATAAGATAGATTTTAGGATGCTTATGCATCATGAAATGGAGACTGGTTTAAGAAAGGATGAGAAAACCGGTAATTCTATACCAGCCTGGTTTATTAAAGAATTTTCAATTCTTTTAAATGGTAACATCATCCTTTCAGGTAATTTGGGTCCCACGATCTCAAAAAATCCATATCTACGATGTAAAATTTATGGAAATGTAGGTGACGTACTACTTGTAAATTGGATTGATAATAAAGGTAATAATCGTTCAGATAGGTCAATTGTCGAGATTTGAATAATCTAAAAAATATTTCCTTCATCATTTGTTTTTTGGTCATCACTTTTGCAACAAAATCTGCTGTTACTGCCCAGAAAAGTTTGAAAAATAAACAGTTTAATGATCTTGTTTTACTTTCTATTGAGGGTAAAGATTGGTGGAAAAAAAAATTAGGACCTAATGGTATTTCGTTAGAAAATTGCGATTTAGGTTTAGGTCCTGGCGTTGTGGAGGGTGTTCACAAATCAATGCCAAGATTTTTTGGAGATGTAGGAATGATTTTGGATTTAAAATCTAGATTAATTTTTTGTATGAATAAAATACAAGGTTTTGATAAAAAAAAATTACTTACTAGTTATGAATTAAAACAAATAGTCACTTCGATTGCTGTTTGGGTTGCCGAAAAATCACTTGGATCTGACTTTCAAGTTAGAACAACTAATCGACAAGAAAAAAAATATTTTGATATTGGCAAAAGAATATTTCATTCTGAGCTGGTTCCAGATGGTTTATCACTATCCAATTGTCTATTTGATGTTAAAAATTACAACGCAATTAATTATCTTTTAGACTATGACTCTCAATATACAAAACTATTCTCTTCCTATCCGAAATATGATCAAGCAAAGAGAGATGTCATTTTCGTTGAAGATAAAATTTCTGAGTGTCTTTATGAACAAGGAATAGCCAACAAAAGTTATCATCACTTTTCAATTAACCCTCTTCTTGTTTTTTTTGGGGCTAGTGTTAGTAAATCTCAATGAATATTTTAAAGTTATGATTTTTTGGGATCGTGGGACCCAAATTACCTGAAAGGATGATGTTACCATTTAAAAGAATTGAAAATTCTTTAATAAACCAGGCTGGTATAGAA
>NHHF01000111.1 GCA_002171155.1 Betaproteobacteria bacterium TMED156 | reverse complement strand
TGCTTCGGTAGATGCTTTATTATATTCTGCCACAGGAACTTCTAATGTTTCTCCTTCATTCGAAGTAAATGTTTTTGATCTTGCAATACCGGGAACCATATGATTCATTAAACTTTGGTATAAACAACCAATAACAAAACCTCTAGATAAATCACCGTTAACAAACATTACCAAAACTTTGTTTCCAACGTCCGGTGGAATCATCCACATGCCGTAACTTCTTTGTGTACCACCAAATGTTTTGTCTGGATCTTGTTCTCCGGGTGCTGTTGGATCTCCTGATGCAATAGTATTTTCAATATTAGTTGCTCCTGCAAAAGGTGAACTCCATTGGACAGTTATATCTAAAAATTCTTCGCCACCAGTACCTTGATCTGATATAAAATTATAATTAACACTACTATCGACTAATCTAACTCTAAGTCTTCCGTTCTTTTGTACGTCAGATGCTCCAACAACAACAGCCTCATATATACCCGAATATGTATGTACCGCTCCTAATTTTTTTTGTGCATCTGTTTGTGGATTCCTTAAACTTGATACATTTATTGTTTTGTGCGTCGCCATTATTATTTTTCTCCGAATGTTGTTAATTTACTTATGTCTGTAATAAATGCTTCTTTTACGCCTCTGATATTTTGAATGAATTGTCCACTTTCAAATCTACTTGTTATCTCAATAACTGCATATACACCATTTAACATTTGTTCTGATTCTGCATCTCCTGGTGTTGTAATACCTGTTTGTGGATCTGGTTCTCCGGCACTTGTTATTGCTCTAAATAAAAGATAGTTTTCACCATCATAATAACTAGCAGTTCTGAAACCTGGTTCTCTCTCACCTTCTAACCAATACAAGTCACCTCTAATATCCATGTCCATATGTACCATGTCAGCTGAGAAATCAGATAGTGTTGCTTCTAACACAGAATCAAAATTTCCTTTACCTATAGTTTCATCATCTGCATTAAATTTGTTTCTAAATGAATCAGGTGCAGATCCCCACATAATTTGGAATGGTTTTTCCATTGTGTCAATATCATTTCTAATTTTATCTCTACTTAATAATTCTCCCCACATTCTTTTTGTTATGTCACCTGAATTTGGATCATTTGATGCATATTCTTTAGAATTTTGTTTGTCTGATAGACTTTTCCTAGTTACTCCACCTTGCTCACCTAGGTAAGTTTCTTCTCCTACTTTTTGTAAGTCTTTAGCAATTGATGAGTCACCTTCAAATGTTCCATCATCGACACCTGCCACGTATGCGTCAATAAGTTTTTGTCTTGAAGATAAAAATTCTTCAAATTCAGAATCTGCATTTTCATCTTCTACTGTAAAAGTTTCTGATTTCTTTTTAAGATATGATTGCCATTTGTTTCTTAATTCTGATTGTGCTTCTTTGTATTCTATTAATGATGTAGATGACTTACTGATTTTTGATTTTGTTGTTTCATCTAGTCCTGCAAATACACTCCTATAACTGTGTAAAGCAAAAAAGAAATGATTGTTATACTTGATATCAAATCTTAGAACTTTATCGTTTAACCCTGTAAATAAGTAATCGTATCTTTTGGTCATGGCTTTGTAGCCACGTCCTTCACCTTTTTCATTTAAGTTTCCTTTTAATATTGCCGCAATTTTTTCTTGAGCGACCTCTGGTGAATTTTTCCAGGTTCCTGGGGAAACTTCAGGTCTTATAGTTGGGAACATTGATATAGTATAATGATATTCACGAGCATAATCGTTTCTCAACATATCCCATACAATATTGACAGTATCAACTTTAATATGGTATATGTGTTTTACATATCTTGTTACATCATTAGAATCAGTTGAATCTGGATCTGCAGATTTATCTAAACCTTTGGCCATTTTTTGTAATTTTTTACAATGTGATAATCCAAATTCTAAGACTCTATCAATAGTTGTTCCTTGTGGTATTCTAAACATTTTTTTATTTGGGTCATATTTTAAATTTGAATCAGCTGACGATTCTTCAGTGGCATTTTGATTAGTTGTTGGTCTTGTTAATGCATCAGTATCTAAAATCTTTTCGTCTCCAATAAACTCTTTTGCATCTTTGTCTAAATGGATATAGTATTCGTC
This sequence comes from Betaproteobacteria bacterium TMED156, assembly GCA_002171155.1. The sequence continues at coordinate 34,767 of NHHF01000111.1, read as the reverse complement.
AAGCACTCCTTTTTCAATGGCTAATTTATCTAATTCGTTTAAGTTTAAAACTTCTTGTACATTTGAAACTAAATCATTTACTGTGTTTAAATTGTTTATTTGTATTGGTCTATCTGTTTGATAATGATCTGACCTTATACCTTTATCTCCTGATCTGTGGGCCTGCACGACATATTGTGCACCATTTGAGTCAACAGTTGCCTCAACAGCAACGATCTCAATTAAAAATTGTCTTTCAGTATCTGGTATACGTCTAATATTTAAACCAGTGTCTGGGTCTCTTCCGATAAAATGTAATTTTAACATGAAACAAGCCTTGAAGCCATCTGGTATTCCAAGTTCAATTGCACTGTTAACAATAATATCAGTTAGTGAAGCATTTAAAGGTTGTGCCAATGTTAATACAAAGTCTGTAGCACCAGTTAATCTTTTTCCATTGTCAATCGGACCAGCGGTTGCTTTGATCTCAACGGCATTTATATTTAAAACCGTAGAGGCAGTTTGTGCTATTGTTACTGTATTATTTTTTGGTGTCCAATTGCTAAAACTTTTATTTTCAAAGTTTCCATCTCGAATCCATTTCTGGGCATCTTTGGCATCCTCTTCTGTCAACATAACAAGTTCAAAATTGTATGTCGGACTATCATAATCTAGTAAAACATTTTTAAAAAAATGAGTATGATAATAATCTTCTGGCCTTTTATTTTTTTGATAAACTTCTTCGGCTACGGAAGCATCGCCACCCACATCTTTGTATACTGTATTTTTTGTTGGTTCAGTTTTGTATTCTCCATAACCACCTAGAGCATCTTTTTGATCTTTTGTTAATTGCGTTGATGTTGTTGATGAGGTGTTTCCTATAATTTCTTCTTTATCCGCCGCAACTGTTTCTGGTTTGAAATCTTCTAATTTACTAGTAGTGTCATCGAATTGACTGTTTAGATAATTTTGTTCTGATATAACATCTAAGGCATTCATTTCATCACCGGCTTTTATGTATGGCCCCTGACCGGGCAATCTTGCACTACTGTATTGTCCAATTGGCACATAATATTCTTGTTTTTTATTACCTGATGAATTTTTATTTGTAATAGCACTATTTTTGCTACCTGTTCGAACGTCAGTTTTTTTAGAACTTTTGTTATTGCCTATAGTACTAAGGTCTACGGCACCACCGCCGATAAATTCTGGAATCTCTATTACTCCACCTACACTTAAATTTGGGGAATTATCATAGATGTCTTTACCAATCGATTGGACTAAATCCAAATTCTTAAAACTATTACCACTTAAATCTATTATTCTGTTTCCCATTTATTATGAACTCACTTTTATTACCTTAAGTTTTCAATTTTTGGAATCTTAATGGTAGTTCCTGTTTTGAAATCTTGTATAGGATCAATTAGTGCGTCTTTATTTCTCATAGCGAACATCCACCAATATTTAGATGAACCGTATTTTTTATATGATAATAAATCTGGACGCATATGATATTGTGATTCTATTGTGTATGTTTCGTCTCCTGAATCATGTATGACTTCACGTGGAGTCATTATATCAAGATAATCACCTACAACGTATGTTTTTGCGTATGGACTATTTTTATTATACATTAAAAGTATCCTTTATCTAATAATTTTCCTGAACGAAACTCATTTAAATTAAATTCATCTCTCATTTTACCTGGATTTGGAGCAACAACAATGTCAACAAATATGTTTAACACTAATGGAACATAAGAGTTTTCTAACTGTCTATTAAGTCGACCATAACTTTCATTTCCTGTTGATCCTGCATGTCTAACTGGAACATAGTCAACATCTTGGTCTAAACCAAATGCGACTGTTCTAATGTATATTGGAGTTTTATTAAACATGGTATCACCATATGCACTAAAGGCCAATTTAGGAGGTGGTGTACCTCTGGCTTGTATATCTAATGGATCTGTAACTATTCCTCCAAATGCTGATTTTGTAACTGATCTAAAAAAGTGTATTACTGCCATCATATATTCTGCTTCTTCTTGTGTATGGGCACCAAACACTCCTGTAACTGTTGCACTAGGTGATGAAGTTCTTTGATACGCCATATAGTCGTAATTGGTATGAGCTAAATCATATTGGCCATAGTTTACTGTTGCATGTTGTACCTGAATCATTGGAGTATATGGAAATAAAACTCCTCCAGTAGTATGCAAAGGTGCCAATATATTATCAGAATCATTTTTAGGACCATAAATCTGAAGGTCAGCTAATGGTGACAATGTGTGTATTTTAGCTCTATAATCTTTTGTTGGCATATTAATCTTTCCTAGTTATAGTATTATTTATTGAAATAATTATGTACGTATTTAATAAAATACTCTTGACTTTAGGTTGTATATCATGTATTATTAAACGTATACAAAAGGATTTAAAGTGTGGCTAAAAGAATCAATTATTTAAACAATAAAGACATGTTGGCTGAAATACATAAGAGCAAAAACTCTTATTGTTGTTACAAAAAGCCAGAATATGCAAGTTATGACATTATTTTGTCAGATGTTGCAAAAATCAATCGACTTTCAATATCACAAGCACGTAAGAATCGTGCTGAAAGAATGTTACAAATTAAGGTAGATGAACTGAGTCTTAAAAGATCCCAGTATGATGAATACAGGGTTGACCATTTAACTATTCCTGTAACTGATTTAGTATTTAGAATAATGACATATGATCATATTCCAGATGAACCAGGAAGAAAACTAAATCCAAAGACTATTGCAGATACAAAAGTGAAATTAAATTTTCCACCATTTAAACATTACAAATTAAATAAAAATAATGAACCAGTTGAAATTGGTAAAAGTCATTATGCATCACACAATCAATTTAGCTTAGAACATGGAACTATTACACCAAAATTAGCAAACATGTTTATCAAGCTATGCCAACGATATGGCACAAGAGCTAACTGGAGAGGTTATACTTATAACGATGAAATGCAAGGACAGGCACTATTACAATTATCACAAATTGGTTTACAATTTGATGAATCAAAATCACAAAATCCATTTGCATATTACACTGCTACAATAACAAATTCTTTTACTAGAGTATTGAACATGGAAAAGAAAAATCAAAATCTACGTGATGATTTGTTAGAACAAGCAGGTGCTATGCCATCACTTACTCGACAAATGAAACATTCAGATGAGATGGAAAAATTAGAAAACCCTAAAAAAGAAGACAAATAAAAATGACNCAATTTTTTAACAAGGCGGCTTGTTTTACAGATATTCATTTTGGCATGAAAAACAATGCACGTCAACACAACATAGATTGTGAAAACTTTGTTACTTGGTTTATCGATGAAGCAAAAAAACGTGGATCCGAGACATGTATATTTTTAGGTGATTGGCATCATCAAAGATCTTCAGTCAATGTATCAACTTTAAACTATTCAATATCAAACTTAAAAAGATTAGGTGAAGCTTTTAAAAAAGTTTATTTCATTGTTGGTAATCATGATTTATTTTATAGAGATAAACGTGAAATATCTTCAGTTGTCTTTGCTAATGAGATTCCAAATATAAAAGTTGTTAGTGATTGGATTATACAAGATGATGTTGCTATTATTCCATGGCTGGTCGGCGATGAGTGGAAAAGAGTACAAAAAGTAAAATGCAAATATATGTTTGGCCATTTTGAGTTACCACACTTCAAAATGAATGCAATGGTTGAAATGCCAGACATAGGAAACATTAGAAGTGATCATTTTAAAAACGTTGGTCATGTGTTTACCGGACATTTTCATAAAAGACAACATTCAGGTAACATATCTTATATTGGTAATCCGTTCCCACATAATTTTGCAGATGTATGGGATGATGATAGAGGTGCTATGTTCCTTGAGTGGGATAAAAAACCAGAATATAAAATATGGTCAGATGCACCAAAGTACAGGTCAATTGATTTAAGTAAGTTACTTGAAGATCCAGAAACCGTACTTGAACCGAATTCATACATTAGAGTAAAAGTAGATTTAGATATTTCATATGAAGAAGCAAATTTTATTAAAGAAAACTTTGCACAAAATTATCAAATAAGAGATCTTGCTCTTATACCACAGAAAAAAGAAGAACACGCACAAGACGTAGGCGGCGAAGTTGTTTTTGAATCGGTTGATCAAATAGTAAACAACCAATTAGCAAAGATCGAATCAGATTCATTTGAAAATGCAATATTAGTAGAGTTATATAATAGACTATGATAAAAATTAAAAGTATTACTATAAAAAATTTCATGAGTGTAGGTAACACCACGCAGGCAGTAAACTTTGCCCATGATGGTCTAACGTTGGTCCTTGGTAACAACTTAGATCTAGGCGGAGAAGGGTCGCGAAACGGTACAGGAAAAACTACACTTATTAATGCCCTCAGCTATGCTGTATATGGTCAGGCTTTGACAAATATCCGTAAGGATAATTTGGTTAACAAAACTAACAATAAGAACATGTTAGTTAGTGTTGATTTTGAAAAAGACGGACACAGTTACAGAGTAGAAAGAGGGCGTAAGCCTAATAAGTTCCAATTTATTGTTGACGATTCTATCGTTAACGAACAAGGAACTGATGAAGCCCAAGGTGAAAATAGGCTTACTCAGGAAGAAGTGTTGAGGGTATTTGACATGAGCCACACCATGTTTAAACATATAGTCGCCCTTAACACTTACACTGAGCCTTTCCTGGCAATGAAAGCAAATGATCAGCGTTCTGTTATCGAAGAACTATTAGGCATATCGCGTCTAAGTGAAAAAGCAGAAAGATTAAAAGAATTAATGCGTGATACCAACGAGGATATTAAGACAGAACAAGCAAGGTTAGAACAAGTAAAAATATCAAATGAAAAAATGGAAGAAACTATTCGTAAGTTTCAAATTAAAAATATTGCTTGGGAAGAATCACATAAAAAAACAATATCAGAACTTTCAAATGGTATTACAGAATTAGAAAAGATTGATATTGATGCTGAAATACAGCAACACAAACTCTTAACACATTGGCAAGAACAATCTCAAAAAATAAAGTCGTATGAACAAAATTTAAACTTTAATAAAAGTAATTTAGATTCTGTAAAAACACTTTTAGAGTCTTTAAGCACACAGTTAAGCACACTTGAAGGAAAGCAATGCCCTATGTGTGAACAAGAACTACACACAGACAAGCACACACATTTGGTTGACGATGTTAAAGCACAGCACACAGTTAAGACTGAAGAACAATNACAAATTGAATCAACGATTCTTTCAATTGAGAAACAAATTACTGAACAAGGTGAAATTGGAGAACAACCAATAACATCATATCAATCTATAGATGAAGCATATGATCATAGACAAAATCTTGCTGAATTAAAGAGTCAACTAGATAGTGAAAGAGAAAAAGAAAATCCACACACAGAACAAATTTCAGAACTTAAAGCAAAAAATATTGAAGAAGTTGATTATGCACAAATCAACACATTACAAAAACTTAAAGACCATCAAGACTTCTTGTACAAATTGTTGACATCAAAAGATTCCTTCATACGTAAAAAAATTATTGATCAAAACTTATTATATTTAAATTCAAGATTAAATTACTATCTAGATAAAATTGGATTGCCACATGAAGTAGTATTTAAATCAGACTTGACTGTAGAAATTACAGAACTTGGTAGAGAGCTTGATTTTGATAATTTATCTAGAGGTGAACGCAATAGATTAATTCTAGGATTAAGTTGGGCATTTAGAGATGTTTATGAGTCAATGAACACATCATTAAACTTATTATTCATNGATGAACTTGTTGATTCCGGCATGGATACTATGGGAGTTGAGTCAGCTATGGGTGTATTGAAAAAAATGTCTCGAGAAGGTGGTAAAAATATATTCCTTATTTCGCATAGAGATGAGTTAACTTCTAGATGTTCAAATGTACTTAATGTAGTCAAAGAAAATGGATTTACATCTTTTGCAACTGATATTGAAACCATCGATCATAAAACACATAAAGAATTATTTGCAAAAGATCATGAATACGATACTATTAGCGCCTAGTACATTAGCATACAAATTTGAAAGCCCGGGTAGATATGCCATGTCTAACTTTGTGGATCAAAATCACGACTTTGATTTACTAGAATTTAATGCTTACAAAGACCAGCCATATCATTTATACCCCGAATTTAAGCAAATAAAAATAAGCAAACTTAAAAACCCAAGACGTAGGATTATGATTTCTCATATAAGAGAAAGGCTGAACCATGACAGTCCTTTTTTAAGAGCTCATGCTGTTTTTATCGATTGGTTAGTACAGAATGAGATATGCACTGCACAACAAATTGTGTATGTGGTTGGATGTCAAGATGAATTTGATTTTATAGAATCGTATCGACAGGCATGTTTACAACAAAATATTTTTAGACACAGAATCAATGTCGTATCATATCCTCATTTCGAAACCGATGCAGTTTGGAGAATGTATCAAGAAGGTATTCAGGTAGCAAATAAAAATTTCGATGAACTGCGAAATTTTGTTAAAAATGAATTTTTATTTTTAAACGCAAAAGTGCATAAAACAAATAGACTGAATCTTGCAATTAGATTAGAAAATAATAATGTTTTAAAGCACGGCATTTGGTCTCTGAACACTAACTATTCGGCACAAGAATTGTATCCAAAAATTTCACACCTAACTAGTAAATATAATTTTGATTGGTTTTACAGTAAAATTCCTCACAGTCCGGATAAAATAAAATATGACAGAGACGCAGACCATTATTTAGGATACCCATATGATCATACAATGTATGAAAATTCTAAATATAGTATCGTTGCTGAAACCCATGTCGAAAATGATGAAGAATTTATGATTACTGAAAAGACTGCAAGAACAATTTTAAACAAACATCCTTTTATAATAGCTTCTACTCCTAGATTTCTAGAAAAACTACGAGCTCGGGGTTACGAAACTTTTAATAACTTATGGTCTGAAGAATATGATCTAGAATTTGATACTGAAAAACGTATGCAAATGATTGCCGACACTGTAAAACTTATCTATAATAATCCAATTGATTGGGTAAGAGCATATACTATTGCAAAACACAACTATTCTAGATTGCAAAGAAGATATGACGATGCCATTAAGAAGTTAGTCCAAACTTTATAACATCACAATAGGTAACTGACTTACGTCAGTTAGTATTATTGTTAACTAACGTTAACAATCTTTTTTATTCTTTTCTATAAGGTAATTACAAAGTACTATCAAAATACATTGTATCGTATCATACAGAATCAGTCATGACTCACCCAGCTACGGGTGAGTGGTAACTTCGCATCATACGAGATCACGCCATTCTAACTTTACAGTCCTACGGAAGCGGTTGGCCGGTACTCCCATCAACTGCGTCTCATCCAACGGAATCATTGTGTGTAAAATAAGTTAGCACTACACACATGATTGAGGTTGCTTTTTCTCAGAGCCTCATCATTTAGCAGATATTAGCCTTGGTTGTGCAACATCAGATTCACCACCTTTGTCTCGGCGCATTTCTGAGATATGATTATCAGTTCGGTTGCTATATAGCCTATGTTAGCCTAAAAGAGTATTGAGTTTTTGTTGATATTAGCCTTATTAATTAAAGTATAAGATTAAATGGGGCCAAAAGTCAACCAAAATTATAAAAGTTGACTAAATTTTCTTTTGGCTGTATACTAAAACAATGAAAGAAGTACTAATATCAAACATTAGAGGTGAAGATGAATATGGACAACCTATATTCATTGATAGGATCTATGGCTCAGGACCAACACAACGTTTAATACAAAAAGATGCAACAGTATATCAAGGAACGTTAACTAAACGTAGAATTACAGTAAAACGCCTAACTAAAGAAGGTAGCTTTAATTCTCATGTTTGGGAAACAGCAGACGGCAGATGGTTTGATAGAGGTGGGATGCCAATTGAAAAACCTCAACAATTAGTAAATGAAAAAGATGAAGAACAACAAGAATCAACAGAAACACCAAGCATTGATGGAAATACTGAAACATGATTACAAAGATAAAAAATACAAAGCAAAAGATATCAAACATTTTTCAGATATAATGTACGATATAAAATTAAAATTATTAAGAAAGGTCATTAAAAAATGAATACTTGTTTATCGTTATTAATGGCAGTATCAATGCACATTGGATTAGAAGGAAATTATAATAATATTCATCCTCATGCAAGATGCCAAATAGACAATACCATAACTGGTGCGTTTTATAACAGTGAAGAATCAATCAGTATATACGCAGGTAAAGAATTTGAAATAGATAGATTTGTAAAATTAGAAGTAGGTTTAGCAACTGGATACAGTGGAGGGGATATTGTACCTTTTATGAGATACACAGATAGAGGCTGGTTCATAGCACCTGCATATGAGTACGATGAAAATAATATAGGATTAACTCTTGGATATGAATGGAAATTAAAATGAGTGGAGCGAAATCAAAAAACAAAGGCAAAACGTACGAAAGAGATGTTGCAAATTTTTTAAGTGATTTGTATGGAGAATCATTTACAAGAGTTCCTTATAGTGGTGCATTTGTTGGCGGTAAGAATATTGTAAGAACAGAAACGCTTTCAGAAAATCAAACAAGAGGATTTAAAGGTGATATTATTCCACCTGACTCGTTTCCATTGTTGGTTATCGAAGCAAAAAATTATGGCGAACTACAATGGCACAATCTAGCACTTGGCAAAGAAGTAAAACTATTAGATAGTTTTATTGAGCAATCACAAGAGTCGTGTGAACAAAATGACAAATGGTTATTGTGTGTTAAGATATCAAGACAAGGCGAGTTTGTGTTGTGGGATCCAAAACAATGGAACAATTTAAAACACACTAAAGATTATAAACAGTTTCATTATATTGAGTACAAAGATTTTTGGAAATTAAATTCTGATGCTGTTAAACAGCAATCTAATTAAACAACTACCTGACCAGCTTTTTTATAACGTTCAGCATTTTCACCGATAAATTTAATCATGTCATTACGATCCTGATCAGAAAGAGACCAGGCTTCTTCCCAAGATATCGAACCTCTCATGTACCAACAAATTTCGGTTATTTGCTGTTTGATATTAGAACGTTCTTTAGCCAACTTTTCAAAGTAGACATTTATTTGGTCAGGCTCAGCCTTTAAGAGCCATCCCCGAAAAAATCCGATGGATTAAAATCAACTTCTGACGTCCATTCATTACCGCATGATTCTTTATCACATTTCATTGCAATTGATTTATCAATATCTAAGGTATTGATTTTTGCAAGTACTTCGTCGATTTGTTTTGCCGCATTAGAATCAATGTTTTGTATAAAAGCAAATATGTCATTCTGATCAGTTACTTCATCACCTTCTGGAGTAACAACNTTTACAATACTTCTTGATAATAATGATACACTCATGTCTGCCATTCTTCTAAAACTTTTATTATAAATTGACATGCTTTCTGAGTTAATTTCTTTTTCTCGCGATAAATTTTGAAGTGTTTTTGTTTCGTCAAATGCCGCCAATGCCGCTTCAGTCTGCATAGAATACGTATAAGGTTTAATGTATACAGTTACACCTGTATCTAGTTTTACAGGGTATTCAGCTTCAAGTAATTTAGCACTTGGCAAAATGTCTCTTAAGTTAACAACACCACTCACTTCGTTTTTACACTTTGGACATTTAGCACTGACTTCATGCTCTTCTCCATTGGTTGCAATTTTAATAGCAATTAATAAAGTGTCAATATCAGTGATTGGTATTTCTCTAGGATCGTTTATTCCTGGAACGCAACTTTTAATCATTGCCGTAACAGCTTCACCATTAAGTAATGCGTCAGGGTTTTTAGCCATGGTTTCATCACGACCAGTCATGGCCATGATAGCCAATTCACCACTCATTGATGATTCCATATCAGGATTAAATGCACCCTGGCTTGGAACACGCACATACAGTTTTGGTGCTCTGTAATACTTCGATAGTTTGTTTTCACTCATGTTTGTTTTTCCTATTATATATGTATATAACTATAACGATAAATATTTATGTTATAGTAGTACTTATCTACGTAATTATATGGGTATTTAATGAAAAATGGCTGACGGCGACAAAATTACAATAGATCAAATAAATTGGGATGATTCTAACCTTCCTAAATGGGCCACAGAAGCGACTCAAGAGAAAATTGCCAAACATCTTGGGGCAATGAAGAAAACTGACGATAAAGAAGAAAAAGAAAACAAAAAACAAACAAAAGCACTACAAGATGTTGTTAAACGTGTTGAACAACTTAACAAAAACAGTTCAGACAGTTCAAAAAAATTAGTGGCATCACTGAACAAAAAAGGTGGAGATTACACAAAAGATCTAGTTAAGAAAAATATATCAACACCGTTTAAATCAGTTAACATGGCAGTACAAAAATTTGCTGGTAAACTTGGTATAGTTGGTGCCGCATTTGGTGCCTTGGCCGCAGGTATTGGATTTGTGATTGGAAGATTGAAACAGTTTTCAGATTCATTTAGACAAGTGTTTGCAATGGGATTTAGATTTGAGCAAGGATCATTGGGATTGGCACAAGCGGCAGTGGCGGCTGAGATGGGCATAAATCAATACACTGAACTGTTAGGCAAGTTTTCAACTTCGGTTGGTATTATTGGTGCCAAGGCATTTTCAGATTTAAATGTTCAAATTAGAGACAACTTACAAGCTCAAGGTATGCTTGGTATGAGTTTAGCAGAACTTACAGAATACACTGCTGACTTTATGGATCAATTGAGAACAGCAAGTATGCTTGGTGGCAAAAGTAATGATGAGCTAGAAGAAATGGTTGTGAGATACACACAAAATATTACAGCATTTTCACAATTGGCAAATGTAAGTAGAGATCAAATTGCGGCCATAATTAAATCATCGACAGCAGTTGAATCATTTACAAATAGATTAAACTTATTACCAGAAGTGGTACAAGCTAGAGTACTACAAGCATCACAAACAGTTGCTGGTATGTTTGCAGGACTTGGCACAGAATTTGGTGACCAACTTGCAACAACATTTACAACAGCATATGGTCGAGGTGGTTTGTTCTTTACAGAAGCTGGTAGAGAATTACTAGCTGTAAATAGAAGATTATACAACTCGTTAAGTGGAATAATTAATAATTTAGATAGTTTAGATGATCAAGGAGCCGCTAGAGCAACTAGTGAGTTAATCACAGAAATAGCAAACACATCTGAAGCTGAAAGAGAAAGATTAAGAATAATTGAACGTTCCAACACACAATACGCCGGAGCGGCAAGACAACAAATTGCACTGATCAACCAAATTCAAGAGATACAAGAAAAAGGTGCGTTGGAGCAATACAAAGATTTACAAAAATTAAGACGTGAATCACAAATTGATAAACTTTCAATTGCATTCATAAACTTTGAACGTGTGACTGCAAAATTATCAGTTGCATTTAACAAATTTTTTACAACATTGTTTGGCGATGACAGAATATTAAATGCGATCAGTGGAGCATTAGATGATTTAACTGACATGGGTATTAATTTAGCAGATAAACTTTTGGACAGAGCAGAGTCAATAGCCAAAGGGGTTGTCAGAATGATCAACAGATTTATGAACTTCATTGATGGATTTGAAGGAAGAACGTTGGGTGGTTCTATCGCTTATGCATTAGGTGGCGTATTTGGTTTATTACAAGATGCAATTGTATTTGCAATCACAAAAGGTTTAAAACTTGGTTTACCATTTGGTGGGGGAGATGTAAAAGAAGCAGAAGAAGAAAGACTTGGAATGGTCCAAAAAGGAGAAGCAATTAGGACGGCCATAACAACAGGTGATGCAAGTGCGTTGGATGAAAGCTTCATACCAAGTAAAACCGAATTGTCCGGATATTACAAAAATAAAGCTCTAGCTAAGGCAATACCAGGTTATCAACAAAAGATGACAGCAGGAATGAATGCCACTGACGCAGATATGATGAGTAAACTGATCGCAAAGGCATACGATGACATACCTAAAAAATCTAAGAGGCAAGGCGAAGACTTTAGAGAAAACATTATAGACGCAATCAAGACATTGGATGACACAACTAGAAATAGAGTGTTAACAGTAATGCTTGATCAACAAAATGCCAAGATTAGATCACAGGACGAAAAAATTAATAGATTAATAGGAACCGAAGGATCACCTGGTGCAACCAGTGAAGTTGTTATGCCTGGTACCAATGACACAATGCCAGGTACTAATAATGCGGCACTGACAGCTGATTCAGATCCTTTAGATGAGGCCAAAATGCGTATAATGAAACAATATCTTCCAATGGTGGGTTCAAAAGATCCAAATGAAGATCCAGCAGGAGATTATTATGCAACATCTATCCAATTATTACGTCAGCAAGTGGCCGAATTAGAGAAAATAACAAAAAGTTCAAAAACAACAGCTGATGCATCCACTTAATATTAATGGTTGCAATCATTTTTAAAATACTATATAATTTACATAAATAACTGCATATAAAGGTACGTACACACTATGAGTTGGAAAAAGCATTTTACTACATACGAAACTAAATTAGGTCAACAAAGTCCTATAGGCAGTACGTCGTATGGAGAATCTTCACAAGCAAAATACAGTTCATGGTTACCGGAAGTATATGCAGGTCAGCCAAATCGTATTGAACGTTATTATCAATATGATCAAATGGATCTTGACACAGAAATAAATGCGGCACTCGATACTATTGCAGAATTTTCAACTCAAAACGATCCAAAAACAGGAGTCCCATTTAATATTTTTTATAAAGACAAACCAACTGACACAGAGACAGAAATTTTAAATCAAGCAATCAAGCAATGGTCAAGCATCAATGATTGGGACAAAAGATGTTTTAAACTTTTTAGAAATGTGATCAAGTATGGTGATCAGGTATTAGTTAGAGATCCAGAAACATATAAATTACTTTGGGTTGATCATGCAAAAATTGAAAAGATTGTTGTCAACGAAGGTAAAGGTAAAAAACCAGAAGCATATTTTATTAGAGATTTAGATTTAAATTTACAAAATTTAAATTTAACAACAATGAGTCAATATCAATACACGGCTCCAACAGCTTATCAAAGCGGTAACATGCCGTTTAGCGGTGATGCCAAATACAAAGGTATGACAAGTGCAACTACAACTTCACAGTCTGGTAGATTTAACATGGAAGTAATGACAACACCAGTTGATGCTTCACACATTGCACACATTTCATTATCAGAAGGCATGGATAGATTTTGGCCTTTTGGTACTTCAGTGTTAGAAGCAATATTTAAAGTGTACAAACAAAAAGAATTACTAGAAGACGCAATCATAATTTATAGAGTGCAGAGAGCACCTGAACGTAGAGTGTTTTACATCGACGTAGGTAACATGCCAACAAACAAAGCAATGGCATTTATTGAACGTGTTAAAAATGAAATACACCAAAAACGTATTCCAAACAAAACAGGTGGTGGTGCAAACATTATGGATGCCGCTTATAATCCTTTATCACAGATTGAAGATTATTTCTTTGCACAAACGGCTGAAGGCAGAGGCTCAAAAGTTGAAACATTACCAGGTGGTCAAAACCTAGGTGAAATTGATGATTTAAAATACTTTAATAATAAGTTGATGAAAGGTTTAAGAATTCCATCAAGTTATTTGCCATCATCACCAGATGATGCAGGCTCGGCCTTTACTGATGGTAGAGTAGGTACAGCATATATTCAAGAATTTAGATTTACGAAATTCTGTCAACGTTTACAAACAATGATTATGCCAACACTTGACAAAGAATTTAAAATGTTTTTAAAACACAGAGGTATTGAAATTGATTCAGGATCATTTGAAATACAATTTAATGAGCCACAAAACTTCGGCAAGTATAGACAAGTTGAAATTGATAATCAAATGGTTAGCATATTTACACAGGTACAGCAAGTTCCATACATTTCTAAACGTTTTGCAATGAAACGTTTCTTAGGGCTTGATGAAGGTGAAATTTACAGTAACGAAAAACTATGGGCAGAAGAAAATGCCAATGCCACTGAACCACCAGCACAAGGTGATGACGTAGGTGGCGGAGCAGGATTATCAGATGTAGGCGCGGCACCAATGCCAGCAGGTGACCTAAGTGATGATGCTGACGCTGACGCTGATGCTGATGCAGGCTTAGATTCGCCATTAACTCCAGATACAGACACAAACCCAGATCAAGCATAAATAACATAACAAAGGTATTGTTATGAAAATTTATGAAATCAGCAAAACAGATCTATATTCTTTAGAACCAATCAATGAAGGTCCAAGACAAATATTTGGACGTACAGGTAGATCAAAAGCAAAAGGTAAAGCAGGAATAACTACACAGCGATTTAGATGCCCAACAGGCCCTAGAAAAGGACGTATTGTTGCTAATCCAAGCACTTGTAACAAGCCATTGAACATCAAACAAAGCCAAAAATTAAAAGGTACACGTCAAGCTAAAGGTAGTATACAAGGAGCAAGATCCTCTTATACTAAAAAATATAGTCAAGCGTCTCAACGTGTTAAACGTTCTAACTTGGCATTAAAGGCACGTAGAGGAAAACGTTAGTAATGAAGCCTCAAAAAGGTAATTTCTTTTGCTGGCTACCATTTCAACAAATAGCACTAAAAGAATGGGGCAGTAATGCAATCCATGGAAATGGTGCAGGCATACGATCTGTCAGCATGTGCTGTAATACCTATCGTCCTGGTTACGAAGATCCATTAAAACTTGACAGGAAATTAAGATCTGGCAAAATTAAACCTACTGCCAAAGAACTTTTTCACGGTCCAGAAATGACAAAAATTCGTGAATACATGTTAAAAGGAAAAAAACATCCAGCCTGTAAAGTGTGTTGGGATCAAGAAAAATTATCCTTTAAAGAAAATAGTAGCTATAGATTAAACAATAAAACACCGTATCACCCAGATGTAGAAGTAAACAATCCAAAACTGATAGGTATTGATTTTCAATTTGATGAGAACTGTAATTTAAGATGTAGAATGTGCTCACCAAGTAACAGTAATAAATTAAGAATGGATTATAATTTTTTTGAAGAAAATAATATAGATACATCTAATGTTCCAGGATTTGATTGGCAACGAGATCGTTCTTTGAATATAAATGCAGATGCTTATAAAGGTTCTGAAAAAGAAACTAGAAAATGGACAGATGATGACAACGAGCAATGGCTAGATATTTTAAAAAATATAAATGATTTACGTTATATTAGAGCAACAGGTGGCGAAACTTTAATAGCAAGAGGTTTTTTACAATTTCTTGATAGAGCGATAGAAGCCGATGCCGCCAAAGAAATCGTATTAGATATTCATTCAAACTGTACAAAGTTTACAAACGTAATGATAGAAAAATTAAATCACTTTAAAAAATTAAGTTTACACGCAAGTATAGATAGTGTTGGAAAAAATTATGAATATGTTAGATATCCAATGCCTTGGAATAAACTTGACAAAAGTATTAACAATCTTTGTAGTAAAATAAAATGTGAAACTCAGGTTCATATGGTATCGGTAGCATCTAGTATTACTGCTCATTATCAAAAAGATCTTTTTGATTATACAAATGATTTAAAACAAAAATATCCTCATATCAAATTTGATTACTTTGCTGACTGTGTCCACCCTGCCGACAGAGGAATATCGTTACAATTTTTACCTAAAGAAATAAAACAAAAATTATTAAATGATTGGGAAAATACACAAAAACAGTTTTATGAGTATCAATCAAAAATTAGAAATTCACGTGATGGTGATGAATACCATGATGTTGAATTTATAAATGGTGCAAATTTTAATGTGGTTATTAGCTTAATTTCTAATTCTCTTAAGAGAAAAGAATTGCCATCAGATAAAGAAAATTTTCTTAAAGAATTAAAAGCATTTGATAGATCAAGAGATCAAGATTATCGCGATTTCTTACATGAAGATGTTGTCAAATGGTTAGATTCCAATCATTAACATTTAGAAAAGGTAAATAAAAGTATGCGTTACAGTGAACTAAAAGAGAACTATTTTCCAGAACATGATCATTATCATATGGCACATATTGATGATGGACGTAAAACACGACTTACATTAAAGCATTTAAATAAATTACGTAAAGTACGTGAAATACGTAAAGCAGACCAGGAAAAAAACAAAGAATTTGTAGCTACAATGTACGCACAACCGCCTGCAATGTAGTAATATTACGTTTTTATTAAAAAACGAGTCAAAATAGGCGCCTTTTACACTAATTTTCCTATAATCATGTAAATAATGTATACGTTTATGCCTTTTACAGGTATCTAAACATATTACGTAATATATTTAGGAGATTAACACTATGTCTACTACAAAGTCAAAACTAGAACAAGTTCTAGAATATCTAGTAAACAACGAGTCAGAAAAAGCTCAAGAGCTTTTACATGATGTGATTGTTGAGAAAGCTAGAAAAATACATGAAGAGTTGATCGAAAACCAAACTGACGAAATCGAAGAAGATTTAACTACTGAAGATACAGCAACTGAAGACGAAGCTGTTGAAGAAGCAGAAGAATCAACTGAAGAAGCAGTTGAAGAAGCAGAAGATTCAAAAGATGAAGAAGCTGTTGAAGAAGCAACTGACGAAGCAGGTGACGAAACTGTTGAAGAAAAAGTAGGTGGTTCGGGCGATCAAGAAGAAGATTTAACAACTGCTGTCAAAGACGAAGCAGACGCTCATGCTGAAGAAATTGAGCATGAAGAAACTAACGAAGATGATGGTGATGAAGATGGCGAAGCTGATGACCATGATCATGAGGAAGTTGAAGACAGAGTTGACGATCTAGAAGATGCTTTAGAAGATCTTAAATCAGAATTTGAAAAAATGATGGGCGACAAAGATGAAGACGAAGACGGTGATGACAACGAAGAAGCCGCTGATGATTTAGAAGCAGAAATGCCTGCTCCTGAAATGCCAGCAGAAGAAACAGTTGAAGTTGCTGACGAAGTTGCAGTTGAAGGCGCTGACGATTCAAAAGATGATTCAGAAGATTTAGATGAAGCAACTGAAATGAAAGCTGTTGCAACTCCAAAAGGTGGAGACAACGGTTCAAATGCTAATTCACCAGTAGCAAGTAACGGTGGTGCAAAGAGAATAGATGGTGCAGATCCAGTAAAAATGGGTGATGCAAAAGCTGAAGCAGGTGGTAAAGCACCAGCTGTAAAGCCTAACCCAGATGCTCCAGCACAAGGCGGCGCTAAAATGTCACCAGCACCAAAGCCAAAAGCAAGTGCTTAAGGTTGAATTAGGTAAAGGAGATCGTCAAGATGATTAAACCACTTTTAGAAAGTTTAACTTTCGACCAAGCCGGAATGCAAATTCTACACGAAGGCGAAGGCGATAAGAAAAACTTGTTTATGAAAGGTGTATTCATCCAAGGCGGAGTAAAGAATCAAAATTCACGTGTTTATCCACTAGAAGAGATAGAAAAAGCAGTTTCTTCAGTGGACGAACGCTTGAAAGGTGGTTATTCTGTTTTAGGTGAAGCAGATCACCCTGAAGAATTAACAGTGAATTTAGATCGTGTATCACACATGATCGAATCAATGTGGATGGACGGTCCAAACGGAATTGGTAAACTTAAAATTTTACCAACCCCAATGGGAAACATTGTAAAAACCCTTTTGGAAAGTGGAGCAAAATTGGGTGTGTCATCAAGAGGTACAGGTAACGTAAACGAATCAGGCAATGTGTCTGATTTTGAAATTGTTACTGTAGACATTGTTGCACAACCATCGGCCCCAGATGCTTATCCAAAAGCAATATATGAAGGTTTGATGAACATGCGTGGCGGAAGACGTCTATACGGCATAGGCGCAGATGCTATGTATGATCGCAAAGCAGAAGGCTATCTTAGAGATGAGATAGTTAAATTAATAAAAGAGTTGAAGTTATAAGGAGAACTACTCATGGCAGATATTTTTAACGGAATACTTGAGTCGGATGCAATTTCAGAAGAAATGAAAACTCAGATTCAAGAAACGTGGAAAACAAAGTTAGACGAAGCCAGAGAAGAGATCACTGCTGAACTTCGCGATGAATTTGCTCAACGTTATGAAAATGATAAGAGTCAAATTGTTGAAGCTATGGACACAATGTTAACTGACAGAATTACAGCTGAAATAGAAGAGCTTAAGGCTGACAGAGCATCATTGGCTGAGCAAACAGTTGCTTACAAAACTAATATTGATAAACATATTGGTCTAGTAGACAAATTTGTTGCTGAGCAATTAGCTAAAGAAGTAAAAGAACTACACGCTGATAGAACAAACTTAAAAGGTAATTTTGCAAAATTGGAAAACTTTGTTGTTAAACAATTAGCAAAAGAGCTAACTGAATTTGAAAACGATAAAAAAGCAGTTATTGAACAAAAAGTTAAATTAGTAGCAGAAGGCAAGAAAATGATTGCTGATGCAAAACAACGTTTTGTTTCAAAAGCGGCTGGTGTTGTTGAAAAAACAGTTGAGAAAAGTTTGAGAAGCGAATTATCACAACTTAAAGAAGATATCAAAGTTGCTAAAGAAAACAATTTTGGTAGAAAAGTATTTGATGCATTTGCAGGCGAGTATATGTCTTCTCATCTAGCCGAAGGTACAGAGGTTAGAAAACTTCAAAAAGAATTAGAAGCTGTATCAGTAAATACTACTGAAGCAGAATCTAAGATTAAAGAAAAAGACGCAGAAATTGAAGCAGTTCAGACTAAATTAAGAATTGCTGAAGATAAAAATGTACGTGAAAAAACTCTTACAGAGTTAACTACAAATTTATCTAAAGACAAGCGTCGCGTAATGAATGAATTGCTTGAATCTGTACAAACAAGCGATTTAAAAAAACAGTTTAACAAATACTTACCAGCAGTTTTAAATGAATCAGCTCCAGCTGAATCAAATAAAACTATTGTTACTGAATCAGTAACAGAGGTAACTGGTAATAGAGAAGCACCTGCAGAAACTAGTTCTAGCAATGGTGACATTGTTGAACTTAAAAAACTAGCAGGTCTAGGAGTTAAGTAAAATGACTGATAATGTAATCACAGAAAAATGGACAGAAACTAAAAGTGCATTGATGGAAGGCTTAGAAGGTACTAAAGCTAAATCAATGGACGCTGTTCTTGAGAATACAAAGAAATACTTGGCTGAGGCGGCGACAACTGGTGCCACAGGTGCTGGTAACGTAGCGGCTTTAAACAAAGTAATTCTTCCAATAATTAGACGTGTGATGCCAACTGTTATCGCTAACGAAATCGTTGGTGTACAACCAATGACTGGTCCAGTAGGTCAGATTCACACATTAAGAGTTAGATACTCAGACGCAAAAGACGGTGTAACAGCAGGTTCTGAAGCACTTTCACCTTTTGAAATCGCAAGATCATACTCTTCAAACCCAGGTTCAGGTACACAATCACCTGTATCAGGTGCTACTACTTCATCATTAGAGGGTGAAGCTGGTAACAAAATGTCAATTCAAATTTTAAAACAAACTGTTGAAGCTAAAACAAGAAAGCTATCAGCACGTTGGACATTTGAAGCGGCACATGACGCATCAGCGATGCATGGTTTAGATGTAGAAGCAGAAGTAATGGCGGCATTAGCACAAGAAATTACTGCTGAGATCGATCAAGAAATTCTTGGTTCACTTACATCTTTAGCACCATCAGGTACAGCTTTTGATCAATCAACTGCAACAGGTACACCAACTTTCGTAGGTGACGAACATGCGGCATTGGCAATTGCTATTAATAGAGAAGCAAATTTAATTGCTCAAAGAACAAGAAGAGGCGCGGCTAACTGGGCTGTTGTTTCTCCACAGGCTTTGACAATTTTACAATCTGCAACAACTTCAGCGTTCGCAAGAACAACTGAAGGTACTTTCGAAGCACCAACTAACACAAAATTTGTTGGTACATTAAACGGCGCAATGAGAGTATATGTAAACTCATACTTGGTAGATGATTCACCAGTATTGATTGGTTACAAAGGCGCAGGTGAAGTAGACGCGGCGGCATTCTATTGCCCATACATCCCATTAATGTCATCAGGCGTTATTGTGGATCCGTCAACTTTTGAGCCAGTAGTAAGCTTCATGACAAGATACGGTTATGTAGAGTTAACAAACACTGCATCATCACTTGGTAATTCAGCAGACTACCTATCAAAATTAGCTATCTCAAACGTAACGTTTATCTAATTTTAGATATCAATATAGAAACCCCGGATTATTCCGGGGTTTCCCTTGACAAACACACATATTATAAATTGGCCAAATCTGCTAAATAATAGTAATACATATTGGAGCATAGCATGGCAGATTTGAAAGAACTAAGGATAGCAGACGATTTAATAGTTTCTGGTAACTTAAAAGTTACTGGCGAACAAATTGTTACGTCAACTTCAGATACCACAATCAAAGACAACACAATAACACTAAACAAGGGAGCGTCTTCATTACCCGCCGCTGGTTCAGGTGTTGAAATTGAATCAAATGGATCAATTGTTGGATCATTAGTTTACAAATCATCTGGATGGGATTTTGGTGGTGCAAATTTAACAAATACTGGAAATATTAGTGCAGACTTTGTTGGATTAAATGATACTCCAGCAAACTATTCTGGTGCGGCCGGCAAATATTTAAAAATTAATTCAGGTGCAAACGCAGTCGAGTTTATTACAATTGATACAGATCAAGTTCCACAAGGATCAACAAACTTGTATTACACAGATACAAGAGCAGATGCAAGAATTACAAATGCAGGAGTAACATCATCAACAGTTTCAAATTGGAATTCGGCATATGGTTGGGGTGATCACTCAGGTGCAGGTTACTTGACAGCAATTGTGGCAGACTCAATTGATAACACAATGATTGACTTTGGTACAACAGGAAACAAAGTAAACACAGATAATTTACCACAAGGGTCAACGAATTTATATTACAATCAAACAACAACATACGCAGATGCAGACACAAGGATTGCGGCATCATCAATTAAAGCATTAAGTGATGTGAATTCTGGTGCTACACCAACAGACGGACAAGTTTTAGTTTGGAATCAATCATTAGGTTATTATACTCCAGGTGCACCTGCAAGTGCAGTTGTAAATTTAAGAGATTCAGGAACAACATCAGGAACAGTATCAAGTATTTCTACAGCATACGATGGTGCAAAAAAATTAGCAACAATATCATCATTTAGTTTAGATACAGCAAGTAACACAAAAGTACAAATTAACTTTGCAATAGAAGTTGTACAAGAAACACCAAACAATGCAACGATTGGTATCTTTAGAGCAATCAATGGTAACGCAATGACTTATGGTTCACCAATAGCTGAATATTCAAGTCCATCAGCAAACAATCATTTTGCATTTACATTATATGATAGTGTTACAGCTAATTCAGTTGAGTATCAAGTAGTTCCTAAATTTGATAGCGGTTCAACAAATACGTATCAGTTTAGTAACATGAGTTTTACAGCAATAGAGCATATTGAATTATCGGGTTTATTAAAAGATGTTCAAACTTCATCATTAGCTTCTGGAAATTATTTAAAATATAATGGATCAAACTGGGTGAACGAAACGCCTAGTATTTCAAATAATTCAGACGTACAAGTAAGTGGCCCAAATGCTAATCATGTTTTAGTTTATAGTTCAGGAAATTCAAGATTTGAAAATCAAGATCCAAACACACTAGCTCAACAAATTAATTTTTACTCATTACAAGGAGTAACACAACCGTCAGCATCAGATGATCAAAAACTATTAAAATACAATCATGGTACATCATCATTTGTTTGGACAGCAGGTATTGACGTTATCACAGAAGTTGTTGATGATACAACACCACAACTTGGCGGTAACTTAGATGTTAATGGAAATAGTATAATTTCAACAGGCGGCGCAGATATTAATCTTACTCCAGACACAGGTGGTAGAGTTGTTATTGCAACAGACTTGGTTGTACAAGGTACAGCAACAACACTTGAAGTAAACAATGTTGAAGTTGAAGATCCTGTTATGTTATTAAACAAACATTCATCACAACCAGCAAACAATAGTACAGATGCAGGTTTAATTGTACAACGTGGTTCATCAGAAAACAATGCGGCTTGGATATGGGAAGAAGGAACTGATAGATGGGTAGCGGCAACTACAACGTCAACAGCTTCAGCTACTAATATTACAATAACAGCAAATGCTGATGTACAAGCTGGAACAGTTTATGCAACAGCAACAACGGCACAATATGCTGACTTGGCAGAGATTTATGAAGCAGATGATAATTATGAGCCAGGTACAGTTGTCGTGTTTGGTGGAGAAAAAGAAGTTACTACAACATCAATACTAGCAGATCACAGGGTAGCAGGAGTTGTATCAACTAATCCAGCATACTTAATGAACAAAGATGCAAATGGCGTAGCAGTTGCATTGCGTGGTAAAGTTCCTTGTAAAGTAGAAGGTGCAATTAAAAAAGGTGACGTGTTAGTATCAAATGCTAAACGTGGTACAGCAACAGCACTTGCACCAGAAAGTGCAAATCCACCTGCTTGGTGTATAGTTGGTAAGTCTTTAGAAAATAGTACTGATACAGGTATTAAAGTAATTAATATTGTTGTCTAATCGTAACGATTTTTAATATCATCCTGTGTACTCCACACTAAAAATTCTTGTAAAGTTTTTATCCAACTAACCATATCAGCTTCCATTTCAATACAGTGATAGTAACTCATTGGTAACACAAAATATGAATATTTTTCTTTAGCACGTTTAAATTTTTTCTGCATTTGAACAATTTTAATTATATCATTTTTTACTCGAAATACAATTTCATTTATCTTATCTTCGCTTTTAAACTCTTTAACTAACCATATATGATAATCATCTTCAATAGTGTACATTGACATAATTTCTTGTAATTCAAATTTTAAAGCACGAATAGGATTTATATCTTTTCTATATTTTATAAGTATTGATGGTATTTTATATTTTGTATCATTGGTTTCTAAATTTTGTAACAGATTAAAATACTCATCTTCTAAAGAAAATCTAATATCCATATTTTCTTCACTGGTCATTTGTTTTACAGCTTCTTTAATATCAAGTAATATTTTAAAAAAACGTTTTTGATCTTTTTCTGAGTAGTCAACCAATACATCTCTAATATCACTTTCAAAATGAAAATTGCTATTGATATTTTCTAAAATATCATCAGTGATGACTCCATCACGAGAGAATTTCTCGAAACTGTGAGCTATCTTAGCCTGGTTAAAATTAATAATACGTGACAAATATATGGTGTCCTATGTTTTTCTTAGTCAATACTATTTACAATCAAATGTAACTTTTTAACATTGTTTTTATCCAACAATGTTTTACGTGCACCTTGGTGTAAAGGTGTTGGTAACTTTTTTAATTTAGACCAACTATAATCTTGAGATTCGTGATTAATTTTTGGTTCAAATTCTTTAGGTGTAATAATAACAAATGTATGGTACATAAAATGACCATCTGAACTTTGATAGATATCAAGTGGATGTATTTTTAAAATTTCAGGAACAAAACCAATCTCTTCTTGCAATTCTCTTTTTAAGGCCCCAATAACAGTTTCACCGCTTTCAACCTTTCCACCCCAAAAACTCCATGTGCCTGGTTTACTTACAGTTTCGGATCGTTTATTGAGACAGAATCTTTTTGTGTCTTTTGATAAAAAAGTGGCTCCTACTGCATCATACATACATATATTTATAGCATGGTTTTATAGAATAGTCAATGTGTTAAATGCCGGATAAATTTAATATCCAAAAACCTGGTTTGTAAACGCCTTGATACGTATCAATCCATTCTGTGCCAGTCCATTTATATTGATAATTTGTTGCAGAGTTTGTGACGTATTGTACAGTTGAACCATTTACACTAGCATCAAATGATACATTCCAACTTGTACCATCAAACTCAATAATATCATTTGCTGAAGCAACTACATTACCCCAATTACTTGAACTTTGTACAATATCATTTATTATCAAATATCTTTGTCCGGTTACTTGACTAGCAAGTGTACCGTCACCTGGTTGATTTTTTTGAGGATCAATAATTTTTAGTACAGCAGTTTGTGTGTTTGTTGGCAAAGTTGCTGAATCAATTGTAAAAATTAATTGATTATCATTTGTTGGATTGTAAGCAATAGTACCAACTATGTCCTGAGTTGAATCCTCAATGTCTGATGCTCTTCTTAATTTTAATTTTGAAGTAGATGCTTGGAACTCACCATATTGTTCGAAAAATTCTTTCCATGAATAATTTTCATTTAATCCGTGTGCGTTTAATAAACTTACAGTGTTACCAGTTACATCAACTTGAGCGTCTTGTGGTGTAACTACAATTTCTTCTAAATTACTAAATTGTTCAAAAAAGTCTGCCATGTTTTTATCATACTCAAGATCGGTTAGATTATCATCTAAGTGTATTCTATTAATAATAGAATGAATTATTGATTGTTTTTTAACCTTTGCTGGAGGATTAATCCATATTGGTACTTGAAAAATAAGTGTAGCAATATCTAATTGTGAATCAACACCTTGTGGCACTGATCTAGATGACCATTGTATGTCAATTAATTCAACAACAGTAATATTAGTCCAGTCTAAAGGATTAGTATTTGATTGTATTTCTACTGTAGGATTAAACAATGTTAGTACCTGTTCTAATAGTTGTAGTTTTTGTTCAGTATTAGAACACCATACATCAACATTAATAGTTAAGTCATAAGGTACAGGCATATAACGTTCTACAGTATATGTATTTCCTAGTTCTGCTGTATATTGATCATTTAAAGAATCATATTTTCTTTCTTGAATTTGCTGTGCTGAAATTAATTTTGGATCATGCCTACGTTCTCTTGCAACATTTAAGTTAGCAACACTACAAGTCATAAATGGTGTAGAATTTAATGCATTTTCTGTATTGCCACGCAATACGTGTGCAACCATTCTTGACATATCTGCATAACGCATTGGCACAGTTCTATAAACTTGTGATGAAGTACCGCCTGCATTTTTTTGACCACTTTTAACTTGAAAGCCATTAAAGATACGTACAAATTGTAACAAGTATCTTCTTATTTGTTGATCATACCAAAATTGAGCCATTATACATCCGTCCTAGGTTTAACTGCTTTACTTAAACCTTGCTGTTCTTTACCGTCAGGTGTTTGTGTATTACTTGCTGTATTTTCCACAAATGTATTTAATATTCTATTTGCCGCAGAGTATGTTCCTCTGTTGTCATCTGATATTCTAATGAATCTATTTCCAGCTTTCTTAAATAATCTATTTGGTTCGTAATCTGTACGTAGTACATAATCACCGTCATTTAATGAAGCAGGAAAACTTGATCCTGTGTGTGCAATAGCAATACCATTTGGTGGTGTTGCCGATCCGGCATGTACACCAACCTTATTACTAAATCCAAATGCATTGTTGGCAGAATCTTGACTCGAGTGTAATTTGATATCTTTAGTTACCCAACTGTCTGTAGTTGATGAATATCTTTTAAATGAAATATTTAATCCATTACTAGTTTCTGTTCTCCACCAAATTTTTCCGTTAGCATTAGTTGAAGGTGCTGTTGTACCGATAGCGACATCGACTCCAAGTAAACCTACTGTGGTTGAATCCGTTGCAATTTTTACCCATGAACCATTAGCAACTTTTTTAAAATACGTTGCACCAACATTTCTATCTGAAACTACTACAGCATAATCAGTTGAGGGTACATATGATGATATTGGTGTTTTAGTACTACCGTCAATGTTTGCTGAGTCAACTATTGATACAGCTTGGCTGTTCCACACAGAACCGTTACCAACATAAAGTCCCCAGTTGGTATTTGTTGTGTCTAACCAATAGTCACCGTTTTTATAATTGGCAGTTGGTGCCGTTGAACTTACAAAGTAATCAAAGGGTTGCCAATTTGATTCTGTTGACTCGTATAATTTAAATGACGCAGTATTTGTTTGCCAATGTCCATACAAGCTACCAGGAATAAATTGGTCAGCTTTGTTTACATATAGATGTGCTGTTTCGTATCCTGGTTTAGGAACTTCTGTTTGTGCTTGATTAATTATAGCATCACCTATATCAATTTCTGATTGATATGTTGAAATTAAATTTCGTAAATCATCTTTTTGTTCACCAGTGCCAAGTATATCTGAAAATTCTGGACTGTCTACTAATGGAGTACATTTCACTCTCCAAATGTGTGGATACCAAGTTGGTGAATAACCATCACTACCTCTTGCGGCATCTTCAATAACATAGTATCTATTAATTGCTTGTGGACCTTCTGGATAGTATGCTGAAATGTCACCTGTTGCTGTACTTGATGTACCTGTAACAGTTTCACCAACAGTAAAATCTCCATCAGTAACCATTCTTAAAACTTTTGCATTATGATTATAATTTACTACAGTTGCAGTCGTACCACTTGTTGCACCGGTAATAGTTTCACCTTTTCTAAATTTTTTTGCTGGTTTTGTAGTGAACTCAATACGTGCCATATCTAACATTGTATCATCACGTTGATGAGGTAATTCTAATACATCACCGCTCATTAATTTTCTACCTAATGTATCAACCATATCATTTAAATGGAAAGTTATATAGATAGTGTCGTTAGATAAAAATGCACCAAACTGTGTTAAATCAAAATCTGAATCTTGTACCTGATATACACCACGCATATCATAAACGTCAGCATCATACTTACGATCTCTATTTTCTAAAAATAATAAGTCTTGTATATTATTAGGACGTACTACTGAATTATCAGGTTGTGTACTATCTGTGCTGTTTGCTTGAGCATGTGGACCAAGGTATTTGTGTATGAAAACACCAGTTCCGCCAACATTAAAATGTTCGCGAATCACACGGTCTATCATTTTGTAATCGTTACCTTTTTGTGGTTTCCATAAGCTGAGTCGTGGCATATCAATATCCTTTTATGTAAGTATTTATTCAACTAAAGATTGACAAAACTCGTGAATTATGTATAATGATGTATATATAGCAGTATGGATGGAAAAAAATTGAAAAATGACAAATTGCTGGATATACCAGATTTCTTAAGGCGTTTAGACGAAGATCGCACTGAAACTGTGCCACAAGTAGCTGAACAACCTGTAGAGGAAAAGTCAGTTGTAGAAGAATCTACTGAATCAGAACCAGTTGAAGAAAAGCCAAAAAAACCTTCAATACAAGATCGTATGCGTGTTCGATTGATGTATATTATGAGTGATATTGATGATGCTTTTGAAGAAGTATGGGCGAAAAAAGGTGATCCAAAGAAGTTCAAAGCATATGATTATTTCACAATGCATGATATACCAGGTGCCTTTATGAAGATGATTAAAGCACAAATAGACCTACATATTGACGAACAAGCTAAAGGACTAAAATATAGAGACATCAAATCAAGTGAGCGTACAGATGAACAGCAAGATTATGTAGAAAGTTTTGAAGGATATTCAAAAGTTGAAATGAAGCAACATATTGCTTGGTGGGAACGTGTGTATAAAGATTGTGATATTTGGGAAGCAAATAAAAAGAAACAACGTAAGCCACGCAAGTATAAGCCACCATCAAAAGAAAAAATGGCTAAAAAAGTCAAATATAAAGCAGAAGATGAAAAATATAAATTAGTTTCTGAAAATCCAATTAATCTAATTGGGTGTACAGCAGTGATAGTATTTAATACCAATAATAGGAAGTTAGGTATATATGAAGCTACACATAAACACCATGGCATAACATTAAAAGGAACTACCCTATTAAATTACGATTTAAGCACTGGTTTACAGAAAACAGTACGTAAACCCCAAGATGTACTGGAAAAGCTAAATACGGGGGGTTTACAAGCGATTAAGAACACCTTTAACGCATTAACTACTACTGAAACTAAACTTAACGGACGATTGAATAAGGATACTGTACTAGTCCGTATTTTCCAATAATAAAATAAATACAAGTATAGGATATTAAAATGGCCAAAGATAAATCAAATAGAGATAAAATTATTGAAGATATGCGTAACCTACTTGGTGACGGCATGGTGGATGTTGAACTTGATCCTAAACACTATAATCAAGGATTAGATTTAGCCTTTGATAGATTTAGACAAAGATCATCAAATGCCAATGAAGAAGCAACATTATTTTTGCAAATGCAAAAAGACACAAACGAGTACACATTACCAAAAGAAGTTATTGAAGTACGTGAAACATTTAGACGTGCTTTAGGTTCAGATCAGCAATCAGGAATTGATGTGGACCCATTTGAAATTGCCTATACAAACTTGTATTTTTTACAAGCAGGAAGAATTGGTGGATTAACTACCTGGGAAGCATTTAGTCAATATCAAGAAACTATTGGTAGATTGTTTGGTAATAAGATTAATTTTACTTGGGATACAGTAACAAAAAAATTTACAATTATTAGAAGACCAAGAAATGCAGAAACATTATTACTTCAAGTTTATATGTTACGCACAGACGAAACATTGTTAGATGATCCATATGCAAAGTCATGGATCAGAGAATATGCACTTGCACAGTGTAAAATGATGTTAGGTGAAGCAAGATCTAAATTTGGCCAATTACCTGGTGCCCAAGGTGGTGTTACACTAAATGGTGCTGATCTTAAAGCAGAAGCTCAAGCGTCATTAGATAGATTAGAAGAAGAAATAAGAAATTATACAGATGGTGGAGATCCACTTGGTATAATAATTGGATAATTCCAATTGACAAGATACAGATAATGTTATACTATAATAGCATGATTGAAATTACTTTAGACATAGATAAAATTTCCAAAAGAGACGAATACATAGGACAATCAACAGGCACAAGTGTTGAGGGCGGTGCTCTTAATGCCAACTATAGAGAAGTTGATGCCGTTGCCAGAGTAGCTAATTATATGGGTATGCTTGGTTACAAATATGAAAAAGACTGGTTGTGGGAAGATGCAGGTTGTGACGAATTAACTGTTAAAGTAAATAGCGAAGATATAGCAACACAATTAAAATTGAGGTGGTAAATTGATTATTGGATTAGTAGGCTGGATCGGTAGTGGTAAAAATACCGTAGCAGATATTCTAGCATCACAACATGAATATAAAAGAGATTCATTTGCGGCACCATTAAAGGATGTGGTATCAAACATATTTAATTGGCCCCGAAAAACACTAGAAGGTGATACAGATCATAGTAGACACTTTAGAGAATGTGTTGATCCATACTGGGCTAATAAATTAGCAATTAAAAATTTTACACCAAGACTTGCATTACAAATCATTGGTACTGAAATAATGAGAGAATCTTTCCATCATAAAATTTGGTTAGACAGTTTAGAACACAGATACGTAGCAGGCGGTCAAAAACCAACTATTGTCACAGACTGTCGTTTTAGAAATGAACTAGCCTTTGTAAAACAAATGGGTGGATTTACTATTAGAGTAAAACGTGGTGAAGATCCACACTGGACAGAAATAGCCAAACAAGCACAAGAAGGTGATGCTTTTGCTGAACAGCAATTATCAGACATTGGTATCCATGCTAGTGAATGGGATCATACTGGGGTGCTAGTAGACTTTATAATTGAAAATAACGGTTCATTAGAACAGTTAACAGACAAAGTTAATAGTGTAGCAAAAGTTTTAACTAATGTTTCTAAACAAAAAAAAGCAACACAAACTTTTTAAACATCTGGCATTAAATCACCTTGACGCCATTTAAATTGATCCACAGTCATAATACGTTGGCAATTAGCACATATAGTTTTTAAATTATTAACAGCACTATTACGTAAATCTCCATCGATATGATACACATCTAATTGTGCAGAATGTTTTGCTTTGAAGCCACATTTTTCACATATGGCTTTTTTTCTATATCCGCTTTGTTGCCATGTAGCAGATGAACTAACACCCTTTCCTTTGCTTAAACGTATACATTTATCGCACATTTTACGATAGTAAGTCTTATCACCTTTTTTATAATTAAAGGCGCTTGGTCTTGACTTACATTTATTACATAATGGTCTATTCTCTGTCATACTTGTATTTACTGCCCTTTTAAAGGGGAAAATATAGGTGCTTAAACCACCCTCTTTTACCCAACTTTAAATAAATAATGTATAACATGACAACAGGTAGTTGTCATATTTTATTGAAGGAGAGATTACAATGCCAGATTTAGTTTCACCGGGTGTTTCAGTTACAGTAACTGATGAATCGTTTTACGCCGGCGCATCACAAGGTACAGTGCCTTTATTTGTAGTAGCATCAGCACAAGACAAAGCTGATCCAAGCACTACAAATTCAACAGCAATTGGTACTACAAGTGCAAACGTGGGTAAAGCGTATTTAATTGGTTCACAAAGAGAACTGTTATCAACATTCGGTACACCAACATTTTATTCAGCTGGTTCAACAATGTTACCAGGTGATGAAAGAAATGAATACGGATTATTATCCGCATATTCATATTTAGGAATTTCAAATAGAGCATACGTAGTTCGTGCTAATGTAGATTTAGCTCAACTTACAGGCTCAACTAATGTTCCAGCAGGTACACCAAACAACGGAACATATTGGTTAGACACAGCGTCAACTAATTGGGGTGTATACCAAGCAGATGGTACAAATTGGAGTAAAAAAACTCCAGCAGTATTAACTGACGAGCCGAACACAGCGGCAACATCAAACGTAAACAACGATACAGAAAGATCACCAAAAGCATCATACGGTGCAAACGGTGACTTTGTTATTGTTGCTAACGGTACAAACGCAACAAACGGAATTGCAACTGCAAAACTTTGGGAAAAAGTCTCAGGACTATGGTACCAATGTGGTGCGGATACATGGATTGCCGCAAAATCAGGTACACCAGCTGTATTCATACAGCCAGGTTCAGGTTCGGCTCCAAGTGCATCAGTGGCAGGATCAGTTTGGGTTAAATCAACAGCAGTTGGCGGTGGTGCTAACGTAGTAGTAAAATACTATTCAACAAGCACTAACACATGGTCAACAATTTCAGCACCATTATATGGTGATGATGACAATGCTGTAACAGCCTTAACACCAGCAACAAATTCATTGTACGTTAGATTTGATGATGAAGATGATGCGGCATGGAACAATGATAGAATTGACAATGCAACATACAAACAAACAGCTAATAACTCTACACCAGAAGTAGAATATACAATTAGATTAAGAGGTTCTGCAACTACAACAACGGCTACTGGGACAGCAGATCTTTCAGGTAATGGTATTGACTTAACTGGTTCTGAAACAGGTGTTAAACTTAATATTTGTAACCAAGACGTAAGCATAACAGCAGGCGGCGGAGCAGGTTCAAATGTAACACTTGCAGAAATAGTAGCAGGTATTAACAACGATACTAATTTAACAGCTAAAACAGTTGTTGCTTCAATTGAAGCAAGTTCAGGTACAAAAGAGTACTTAAAACTTGAAAGAACAAATGGTAAAAACATTTGGGTTGAAGATACAGCAACAGCAGGGACTGTAATTGGTGTAACAACAGCAACATTAGGTTTCACAGACAATATGGCTTCAGGTTCGGATTCATGGTACATGGCTTCAATTTGGAGTGATTTGGCTTATGAAGCATCAGCTAATGCACCAACAACATCACCAGTAGATGGTACTTTATGGTATGACACTAATTTAACAGCAGACATTTATGTTGCTGAAAATGACGGTGGTACTATGAAATGGTTTGCATACGCAAACTCAAAAGATACATTTACAGCAGGTAATGTTAACACAGGTAAAAACGGTATGGCAACTGGTATAAGAGACTTACAAATGGTTTCATCAGAGCCAACTAAACAATCAGATGGTACAGCACTTGAAAACGGTGACATTTGGATTGACTCAAATGAGTTAGAAGCATATCCAAAAATTTACAGATACAACACAGGTACAAGTGCATGGGTATTACTAGATAACACTGATCAATCATCAGCTTCAGGCATTGTGTTTGGTGATGCAGTAGGTAATCCAGCAGGTACTACAACTTCAGCACAAGGTTGGGGTTCACCATATGCATCATTTAATTCAGATGCAACTGATCCGGCTAACTATGCAGAAGGTACATTATTATATAACACTAGAGTATCAGGTTATAACGTAAAAGAATACAAAGCATCATACATTGTTAACAGCACAGATATTGGTCCAATTTGGATTAATGCGGCAGGTAACAAAGCAGATGGTTCTCCATTCATGGGAAGAAAAGCACAGAGACAAGTTGTTGTAACAGCTTTACAAGCCGTGTTTACTTCAAATGATGAAATTAGAGCAGATTCAAGATTCTTTAACTTAATGGCTTGTCCAGGTTACTCAGAAACATATGATGAAATGATTGCTCTTAATACAGCGAGAAAAGAAACAGCATTTATTATTCTTGATGCTCCATTTAGATTAAAAACTCCTTCAGAAGTATCTAACTGGATTTCAAATTCAGCAAATGCAACAACTAACGGTGAAGACGGTTTAGTATCAAGCAACACATATTCAGCTGTTTACTATCCATCAGCACTATCAACTGATTTAGCAGGTAACAACGTTGTTGTTCCAGCTTCACACATAGCATTAAGAACTATTGCTTTCAATGATAATGCGGCATTCCAGTGGTTTGCNCCAGCAGGNTATCAAAGAGGTTTGGTAACAAATGCATCATCAGTTGGTTATATTGACCCGGCAACAGGTGAATACAACGCAACAGTGTTAAGTGAAGGTTCAAGAGATACACTATACTCTAAGAAAGTTAACCCAATTGCATTTATGGCTAACAGAGGTTTAGTAGTGTTTGGTCAAAAAACATTACACCCTGTTTCATCAGCACTTGATAGAGTTAACGTAGCAAGATTAATTTGTTACTTAAGATATCAATTTGATCAACTTGCAAAACCATTCTTATTTGAATTAAATGACAGAATGACAAGAGATCAAGTAACTGATACTTTTGAAAGATTCTTAGCAGACTTGGCTTCAAAAAGAGCATTATACGACTTCCTAGTTGTTTGTGATGATTCAAACAACACAGCAACACGTATTGATGCTAACCAGATGTGGATCGATGTAGCAATACAGCCAGCAAAAGCGGCTGAATTTATATACATTCCGATCAGAATAAAGAACACTGGTGAGAATATGAGCTATAGTTAATAGTTAAAATACACATAAAAGGGCTACTGTAGAGATACAGTAGCCTTTTTTTTACCCTTTAACCTCAAACTTTTTTCTAAATTTTCCTATATTTGGCTAAATACTATTAATACAAATTAATTTGTAAGGAGAGATTACAATGGCTACATTAAACAAATTTGGCGTACCAATAGACGGTGCTACAGGTAGAGGCGGTATTTTACAGCCTAAACTTAAATATCGTTTTAGAGTACGTTTTACAGGTTTTGGTAACTTAGGTGCTAACCCAGTTGATTTAACTCAACAGGTTATGAACATAACGAGACCAAAAGTAACACACGAAGAAGTTCCTGTACACGTTTATAACTCAGTGGCATACATGATGGGTAAACACACATGGGAACCTATCACACTCACTTTACGTGATGACATCAACAACAGTATATCAAGATTAACTGGTCAGCAAGTTCAGAAACAAATGAACCACTTTGAGCAGACTGGTCCAATTAGTGGTGGTCAATACAAATTCACTACAAAAGTTGAAATCTTAGATGGTACTAATGATGCAGAGTTAGAACAATGGAACTTAGAAGGTTGTTTCTTACAGAACGTTGATTACTCAGACGGTGACTATGCTGTTTCTGAACCTGTACAAGTTATTATGACTATGAGATACGACAATGCTACACATTTTGGTCCTGGTGGTGGAGAAATATTCCCACAATTCCCATTAACATTTGGTGGCTCAACAGGTATCAGTTAATAATATCTTTTAGACAGGAGTATATATAATGAGTAAGGTCGACCCAAATAAAATTACTCCGGAACAGAAGAAGTTCATTAATTCACAGTTAGGGACTTCTTCTGTATCCACAGAACAAGAAATTGCCGCAGTAGGTAATTCAGCATTAGAAAATACTTTACGTAAGCAAAACGAAGAGGCTATCGATAGTTTATCTCCGGAAGCTCAACAGAGATTAAACATTGACCAGTCAACAGGAGGCTTTCAAAGAGGCCCTGCCGACTCAGGTGATCCAACTTTAAGACCACCGACAAGAGCACAAGACACATACACACTTAGACAAAGTCCTGCGGCTTTAATGACAGGCGTGCCAAGATTAAAATTTGAATATATTGCGGCATTTAGATTTTCAAGAACAGAATTATTTGAAACTATTTTCTCAGATGAAATAGCAGAATCATATGACAACATGTTAGCAGAAACATGGAGTGGAAATATACCTCCAAGTGAAAGAGGTTTATCAGCTCAACAGAAAAAGCAAAGATTATTTGAATCAGGTGCTACTGCAAAAAATAAACAAGAAACGTTAGATGCAATTAGACGTTCTTTAATGTTTAATGTTAAATCTATTGATGG